>JABSQC010000142.1 GCA_013214845.1 Mycoplasmataceae bacterium | reverse complement strand
AAACTTTAAAATGAGAGGTCTTGTTATTTAAAACTGTATCTGAAAAATCATAATTCGAACACAAAAAAGGAAAGTTAGCTAGAGGTAACGCTTTATTAAAACCATCAATTCCACCATCAAAGTCGTGATTACCAATTGTTGCTGCATCATAACCAATCGCCGACATGACTTTCAACTCTAATTCACCGCCATACAAATTGAAATATGGTGTACCTTGAAAAATATCTCCTGCATCTAATAACAACACATTTTTTTCATCTGCTCTTATCCTATCAACTAACGCCTTTCGCCTGTTTACACCTCCTTTATTTGGATATTTACTATGATTTAAGGGAAATGAGTCGATATGAGAATGCGTATCATTCGTATGAAGAATAGTAACTTTGTCATGAACCATAGGTCTACCAAACGAACTTAAAGATGTGGCAGCTATTACTCCTGTACCAATATTATATAAAAATTTTCTTCTATCCATTATTTTTTAACAAACTGAATCCGACCCTCAACCTCAAATACAGGTAATTCTTTTTTATTTTTCACATAATTTAATAATGCATTCCGAATTAATACCCCAGTTTGAATCATTTTCGATTCTTTGAAGAAACTCATTTTATCCCCACCTTTAGCAAGATAATCAGACGTTATAACATATATGTGCTTTTCAAAACTAAATCTTTTACCACCAATATCTAGCCTTTGTTTATCACTAGACAATAATGCCACAGCATTTGATACTGGTTGACCCTGTTTCTCAAATAAATACACTAACATTTTTTCAACTTGAGATGGTGACAAACTAACTATCACAATTTCATTATCAAACGGCATCAATTCGTAAACATTACCAATTGTGATATCTCCTTTATTAATTGGTGCCCTCAAACCGCCAAAATTAAGTAAACATATAGTATTTGACTTTGAAACGGCCAATTCCTCACTATTTAATCCATAATTAAAACCACTTCCAAAAACAACATCAGCTACAAAATTACCCAGAGGACTCTCAGGTGAATAACGAACCATATCTTCATTAGAAAAGCCAATAACCTTATCCATTTTAGCTTCCATCTCTAACTTATATGGCGCTATCATTGAATCTAAATCATTTGATGCAAATAAAGTATCAGCAATTGTATAATTAACACCTGAATAATCATTAATTTTTTTAACCTTACAACCTATAGTTAGAGTTAAAAAAAATAAATAAACTAAATACTTCATACTATTTAAACTTCTTTAACGAGTACAATATATACAGGTAGATGATCTGAATAACCACCTAAATATTTACCTCCAGCACTTGTTCTTAGTGGATAACCATCATAACGACCTCCTTTTTGAAATAAAAATGGTTTTCTATATACTGAAACTTTATAGTACGACAATGAAGATTTATCAACAACGTTTAAAAAACCTTTGCTTACTTCCTACTGTCCGTCTTATAGCTTGCCAGATGGAAAAAAAATAGACGACATTGTTTATGGCATGCGAGTAAATATATGGAAAGTAGAATAGCAGCCTCTCTATAGAGAAGGCAAGCAAGGAGCCTCTTGAATCAATAGCGTAAGCGATTGAATTTTTAATTACATACATGTACGCTATTTGTGTTTACATTTGGAAATCTCTTCAACAACTTAAACCACAAAAAAGGGAGATAAACGAAAAGATAAAAAAAAAAGTGTGGAAGGACGGAGAAAAAGCC
>JABSQC010000141.1 GCA_013214845.1 Mycoplasmataceae bacterium | reverse complement strand
AGATTTAGATCCCGCCGCCAATGGTTTTTATCTTAAACAACAGATTAAATCATATGGTCCTTTAGATGTAAAACAATTAGATGGTGAATGGGATTATTGTATTGTTCATCAACAGGCGCCTACATCAAAAGAAGTTAATAATACTGATTTGGCAATAGGTAGATTTATTCACCCAGCTAAAAAAGATAAATCATTTTTGTGGCATAATGGTATTATTAAAGAAGGAAAATTTGAAGGTGATTGGGATACGGAATGGTTATTTGATCAAGTATTAAATGAAGATCTAAATGAAGTAGATGGAACTTTTGCTTGCATGTTATATCATGAAAATCAAATATATGTTTTTCGTAATGAAATTAGTCCTTTGTTTAAATCTGATTCTACTTTTTCATCAACTTTATTTCCTGGTGCATCTACTGTAACGCCTAATGTTTATTGGAAATTAGATTATAATTCAGAAATTCTTGAACAAGGATTTAATTTCAAAACAAAAGAAAATCCTTATTATTTCGGAGAATAATGTTTGTACATCCTGTAAATGCCTCTACTGAGGTAACTAATATTGATAAAAAAATGATTCAACCTAATACTATTGATTTACGGGTCGATAAGATTTTTCGAATTGGTGCCGGACCAATGCATATGGATGAAGATAAAAAAGAACCTAGAAAATCAATAGAACAAAAAGTTGATGAAAATGGTAATTATATTTTAGATCATGGTGCTTGTTATGAAGTTCAGTCTAATCAGCATGTAGATATAGCAGAAGGTGAAATTGCAATTCTTCTCGGTAGAAGTACTTTTAATAGAAACGGAGTTTTAATTATAAGTTCAATATATGATTCAGGATATAAAGATTATGCAGGAGCGACTTTATATAATATTGGTGGCGAAACTACATTAAAACCGAATACTCGGTTTGCTCATTTAGTTATAGCTAAGGCGGAAACACTTCACAAATATGATGGGGATTATGGCGAAAAAGATTGATATTGATAAGAAAAATATGATTAAGATGTTATCACCTGAAAAATTTAACATCGAAGTCAAAACTCTAGCAGATAAAATGCCTTTAATGGATGCTATATTACATTATTGTGAACAAAATAAATTAGAGTATGAAACAGCAGCTTCTTTAATTTCAACAGATCTTAAAAGAGTGCTGAGGAAGGAAGCGGAAGATTTAAATTTTATTCAACAAACTTCAAAATTACCAATATGAGAGACAACAGATGTTCGAAAAACTCAAACATAGTTGGGATAATATTTGGTTACCTAAATTACAAGACGGTAAGACAAAAGTAGAATTAGAACGTGATAGGAGATATGAATCAAAGTGGGTTTGGTATCACACACTTCTCGTGATTGAATTAGCCATAGCTGATTTACTCTTACTTTATATTGCAATTATATTATGAATGAATTTGAATGTTATAGTACTTACACGGCTTTAAAATTACATTTTACATCTGATTATGATTATTTCAAATACAATGGAAAGTGTAATGTATCTATATCGTCTTTTAATAAACGAAAAGAAAAATTTTTCTTTAAAAAATTATCTCGAGAATATAATAGTGAAGAATTAGTAGATTTTTTAGTATCTAATTTTTCGAGTAATATAAATATGTGGATAGGTGATGCATTTGGTGAAAGGTGTGTATCAACTTATAGAGAATGGAAAAAACGTATTGAGAGTTTGCAATACAATTTC
>JABSQC010000140.1 GCA_013214845.1 Mycoplasmataceae bacterium | reverse complement strand
GTCGCGAAATTGTCTTGACGAAAGCGTTAGTATATATAGAAGCGGGTGGCTGGAAAATTAAATTTAGTAATTTGCTGTAATCCATAAGTGCAATAAGTTGAAATTCCAAAGTAGTTTGATTTTTATTCGATATTATTAAAATGTTCGTATACATAAAATTTTCCATATAATGTATGTAAAAAAGTTTTTCAGAATTTTCCATCAAATTAATTAAATTGCCATTTTATCATCATTTAAATTTCTTAAAAAATTTGAATTTTTTAAGAAATTTAAAGAATTTAAAAAAAAAAAATTCGGCTAGATTTTGAATCGGCTAGATATTATCTGGCCACTCTGGTCAGACACATTTATAATAATTATATGCTTTTTGATTAAGATTTGACTCAAAGGAAAGTTTTCCTGCGTATAAATATGCATCTTCAGTAAAATCATTTGGAGTCTGATTTATAATATATTGCCTAAAGTCAGATATATCAACATCAATATCTTTATCAGCTACTACCCCTCCATCATCTTTTTCTTTGCTAGATGTAGTTTTGCTCTTCTCTGCTTCCTTCGCCTTCTTCTTATCGGCTAATTCCCAACCTTCACCTGGATGATTAACTCTCGCTTTATATATATCATCCTTAACATACCAATACTTATTTTTCGGTTCTTTAGCATCAGTTTTACCAGCGAAAGCATCCTTCTTCTCTACTTCTTCATCATTAGCTTCGGTAATGAAATCGCTAAGATTGTAATTAAAGTTCTGTAGTTTCTGATTCCGAACTATCTGTCTCAGATTCATTCTCATTCTCTTCCTGTGGTGTAAAAGATTCTTGTATCTTTAATAATATATCTTTAGTATCAGCAGCACTAACCTTATATTGATCTAATAAAACATATACTCTATTATTAAAATTATCAAAGTTTTGTTCAGCAATCTCTAATAAATAGTCTTCTGATATCTGTTTGAGTATAATATCAGCTACTTCTTCAGATGTGTGTTCTTTATGCATCATTTTGGGTGCTGTATCATTTAATATAGGTTTATTAGGGTCTTCTATTTCTTCTCCAGCTAATACTCCATTTAATTCATCTATTATTTTTCTCATCATTCTTAATTGTTTAACTGGACTTTGTACAAAATTATCTCTATATGTTTTTTCATCACCTCTAAAAGTAAATTGATTATTAATTCTCAAGTACATCGTACCATCTTTTTGAGATTTGATCTTATTTCTTGCATAGCTTTCTAATTTACCTAAAATTTTATGAAACTCTTTATCATTATGTATATACATTCTTCTGAGGTCTAATTTAGCCTCCTTAATAACCCAATGATATAAGGCTCTAATTCTATCTAGAATAAAGTAGCTTCTATGGTTTGCGACTTGCTTAGCATTCTTCGGGTTATACTCGTCCGACTTTTCTGAATGTTTTTTAGCATATGCCTTAAACTTAGAAACAACATCTTTCTTGTCTATTTGAAAAAAATTTTCACTCATAGTTTAAAATCTCTGTTTTTAGCTGCATACTAGGGTACCCGTTACCCGATTTTAAAGTTAGAAAGTGTCATATTAGAAGGTATCGTAGCAATAAAGTTTTGAAACACTTCAGAGTCACTCAAAGGTCTATTGAAAACCCTCGTTAGTCCTAAGTCATGCGCCACTTGAGCACCAGCTAAGACTCTATCACTACCCATAAGTAATCTGGGTGAAGTTAATTGAGGCATACCAATAACATCAGCAGA
>JABSQC010000139.1 GCA_013214845.1 Mycoplasmataceae bacterium | reverse complement strand
AATGATAGTTGGCGTTCAACTCATGCATCAAGTCTTGAAGTTCGCTAGTCATACAAAAAGAAACATCATCGTCCTCATCGTCACCGTCAGCGTCATCAGTCGTCGTCATCATCATCATGGCCACTTAACATTAAATGGTCGTCTTGGACCTAGGGAGCGCCACTCCCCATGGACGTTAATATGATATTGATTTGTTTTCAAATTGAGGTTTAAAAACACACACATCTCATAAAGACTGACTTAATTCGATCGTACCGGGGCTTTCAGGGTATGATCAAGATGGATATGTTCACGCCGCATCGATCCCATTAGGTTCCAAAGATCCTTGATGCTTATTTATCAAGGTGTGTGTATATGTTTTAGTTCGAATATCAATCAATATTGGTTTTCATCATACATCGAGTTTTACGTTTTCACACACAAGTCTGACATGATCTTGAGCATCTTGTAGGCTTGGGGAGTCGATCTGCACCGACTATGAAATCTTGGGGCTCGAAACACGACGGGGTCATACAGGTTCCATCATTCTGAACACGGCACGGACGGATAGATATCCTTCTAGACCCAATCGTAAATGCAGAACTGGCGGGGAAATGGAAAAGAGTTGAACAACCAGACATCTTGGCGCCAATGCCCATCATCGATATGCGCCAGAGTCTGAGTTGTCTAACAGCATGTCCAAGCTGGTATTACTGTTAACACTAAAAGTATGTTGTAAACACTTGCTGTGACAAGACATGGAAAGTATATGATGATGGATAATGATGTGTATGATGATGATGGATAATGATGTATAAGATGTATTCGATGATGATCATCATCGTCATCATCATTTTCAGCATCATCCGTTTCCATTTTGGCTCAAGAGCTCCATTCGTAAGGTTTTTTTTTTACAATCCACAGGTCTTCGTGCTTTCGGGCCTCCCTTGTTCATGCCGTTTGCAGTGAAACCGCCGAGCCAGGGCAATCGCCGCGAGCTGGTTTCGAAAGGACATTCCCGTCGACGTCACGGGCAAGCCGCCGCGCAGCGCTTGGAGGCATGGAGGAGGAGAGGAGAGCGTGGAGACGCAGGACGCGGCCCTGAGCGCGGCTGCCGGCAAGAGCCACCTCGACGTCATGCGCTCCCTCGTGCGCGAGGCACTAAAGGCGGCCGACGAGGCCAAGAGGGCCAAGAGGAACGAGGAGTGCCGCTCGATGGCTTTGGAGTTGAAGCGGATGATCGGCGCCGCGGAACTTCGGGTGCGCCAGCTTGGCGCCGGGAGCTCCCGGGCGAGGGCGAGCGCGGACATCGCCAAGAAGGTCGCGGCGCGCTTGTTGGAGGCGCAACCCCAGTCGCAGCCTCAGGCGCAGTCCCACGCGCTGTCCCATGCGCAGCCTCAGGCGCAGGCCCAGTCGCAGCCCCGGCCGCAGCCGCAAGCGCAGCCCCAGCCGCAGCCGCAAGCGCAGCCCCAGATGCAAGCGCAGCCCCAGATGCCGTCGCAGCTGCAGGGGCAGGCGCCAGCATCGCAGCAGGCGGCGCAGCCAGGGTCGCAGGCGCAGCCCGCGCAGGCGTATGGTGTGCTCGATCCGCAGTTGATGGCGTGCCAGCAGCAGATAGCTGCATATCAGGAACAGCAGATGGAGCTTGCCTTCCAGCAGCAGTCGGGCATGCCCATGCCCGGCGTCAACCCGGTCGCGTTCGTGACCGCCATGTCGAGACGGAAAATTATTCCGTACGTACGCCCTCGAGATCCGCAAGACAGCTGGG
>JABSQC010000014.1 GCA_013214845.1 Mycoplasmataceae bacterium | reverse complement strand
TTAAATAGTAGATTAAAGCTATATTGAAGAACTTTAGATAAAAAAACAATTTCTATTTGATTAGTATGTTTTGTAGCAGTAAATGCAGTTACAGTTCCATTTGCTGTAATGTATGCTGATGATATTAGTAATTCAAATGTTGAGATATTAGATGATGGTAGTCTAAGTACATCAGAAACTATAGATGTTGACACAATAGGTAGTGATGAATTTGCTGACATTGGGCTTATTTCCAATAGTAATGAGCAACTTGAATCATATTATGTAATAACTAGTGAAGGTTATTTATACACTTGAGGTTGAAATCTTAATGGAGAGCTTGGACTAGGTACTGAAGAAGAATATGTTTTTTATCCAACTTTTGTTAACTTAGATGGTTCATACGATGATAAGAATGGAAATGGAATAAGAGATCAAGGTGAAATAGACACTATAACAGATGGTGATAAAGTAAGTGAAGTAAAACACATTAATAAAGTATATGTTAATAACAACGCAATTAACAAAGCATCTGTAATGGCAATAAGTCAAGAAGGGTATCTATATATGTGAGGTGATTCTCACATATTACCAGAAACAGAGACTAGTGAATACAAATACTCAAGCTACAAAAGTATTGATGATATAAATTCTTATATTAGTCCCATTTTTGTAAACCTAGATAGATCAGTTGAAAAAGATTCAGATGGTAATGATGTTCTAGTTCCAGCTCGTGACATTGAAGGTCTTTTATATAAAGATAGTAGCAATAATATTATTGATGTTAATATACCTACAAAAACTGAAGGAGATAAAGTTAAGAGTGTAGATTTATATGCATCTTCTAATGATATATACGGAGGAGTTGTTCTTTCAAGTACTGGTATATTATATGGATATGGATTAAACACAGGAGGAACACTTAGTTATGATGATCCAGAATCTCAATATGTTAATAAACTAACCGAAATAAAATATGGAGCCTCTGATTCTTATGGGGATATTCCCTATGATGATGTAAGGGTTGTAAGTGATATTGATGGCAATAGAAGTAATATTACTGCTCTAGGTACAGATGGTTATCTATATTCTTGAGGTAATTCAACACTAGTTCCAACTGTAGATGTAAGTACTCAAAAAAATACACCTAGAGTTAAAATTGATTTAACAGATTCATCTATGAGCGTAGATACATCAGGAACAACCACTCTAAAGAGTTTTACAATTTCTACATTCTTTTCAACACTTCAAGCCGTTAGTGATGAAGGATACCTTTACACATTAGGAGATACAAATGATCAAGGAGCAGCAGGAAGAGGTTGTTCATCTGCAACTAATAAAGATGAAAAGTTTGATAAAATTGACTTAGATTGTAATGGTTCATATGATGACCAAGACAAGGTCAGAATGTCAAAAACTTCAGATTATACAAGCTATTTGATTAGCGAAGATGGTTACTTATATATGTATGGTAGAAATGATACTGGACAATTGGGTCAAGGTCACCTTACTGATTGAAACAAACCCTTAATAGTAGACATTGATCAAGATGGAAACACCGGACTAACAGGAGACCCTGACGATAAGGTTAAATCAGCCAACATTAATAACGCAAATCACTCAGGAGCTATTACTGAATCTGGTGAACTATATCTATGAGGATTTAATGATGATGAACGTGGAGTACTACCGAATACTTCTGATGGAGCTTTTCCTAGTAGCAACAGAAAAGTCGCTGTTCCTACTAAAGTTAACTTCTCTGAATATGAAGAAGGAGAACTTTACACAAGCTTTGAATATTGAAATGCAGGTGGAGTTGCTTCAACTGATTACCTAAACATATATTATTGAGGTGGCTATAACTCAAGTGAAGAAAGAGTATTGAAAAATTTAAAAAATGTACACAAAGTTTCAAGTGATGAATTTATTACTAATGCAGTGGCACTAAAATAATAATTTAAATGAATTTATATAAAATAACTTATATTATAAATATTTTATTCTAAATAATTAATCTATTTAGTAACCAATATATGACATACTTATAATGAATACACCAAATATTTTAAAATTAACATCTTTTTCTTTTTTAATAAAATAAAAATCTGGTAACAATATGGATGAAACAACAAAAAAGAACTTAAATAAAAAAAGAAATAACCTAAAAGCAATAGATGATTTATTAAATGTAGTTAATGATCAGTGAAAAATGAAGTGTATAAGTAATGCTGAAAAAAACTATACACAAGATAAAAAAAGAAAAGATATTGAATTTCTTGATAAAATGATAGAAGCTCATAATAAGAACTTTAGTAACAAGATTTTAGCAAATAAAAAATCTAACTCAATTGTAGAGGATTTAATTTATAAAGAAAATTTACTTGCAAAAAGCAAAAATGATTTAAATATAAAAAAACAGGATTGATTAAGTAAAAAAAATAGCTTATGTGATTTTTGTGCTAAAAATATTTATAATAATAACTTAGACAAAACAAGTATACATATCTTAAACCCTGCTTCATTGGATTTAAAAGAAAATAGCGATGCCTCAATTATTTGTAATGATTGTGAACTATTGATACACCAAATTTTTTCATTCAATGATTTAAAGTGATTAACAAAAGAGAGACAGAGAGAATTTATTCTTTTTATTAAGAACTTAGATATTGACAAAGTAGATAGAATACTTATAGATAATAATCAGATTAAAGAAAATGATACTTACTTATTGAAAAAACCAATAGAGAAAAATTTAAAGAGAGCTTTTATACTTGATGATGAAAGCAAAATGATTACATTAAAAAACAAGCTTTTAAATATAGGTCTTACAAAGAAATATGTTGATGATTTAATGCAAGAAATAGAAGGTTACGATATCATTTTTAAAAATGAAAGAGATTAATTTATATCAATTAACTAAATAAAATAATTATAAAATTGTGGTTTATAATTAATTTGTCGCAAGACAAACAATAGAAGACTTAAATGTCATATACAATCTAGTATAGAACTATAATATATTTATGAAGATAGCTTACATAAGCGATGAAGATTATAGACAGTCATCTACCGATAAAGATGAGACAAATATAAAGAAAACTAGACCAATTTTAGTATTTTTTGAAAATAACTCTAAAATATTTTTTTATCCTATATCATCTAAAAGAGCACCATGATCTGTTGAATTTTCTTATAGAGATAAGACATATAATGTGTTAATGGTTCAGAAAGCATCTATTGATGACAAATTATCAAACCTAGTAATTGATAAGAAATCAGTAATAGATATGGGGACATATGGTGAAAAATTAGAAGATATAACTACAACAATAAGACTTATTAATGAAATTAATGAAAGAAGTAGTAAAAGAACAGAAATATCAAAAGACATCTATTTTAAGAATTATTTAAAAACTTGTATAGAAGATCTAGGTATGTCTGAAAAGGATGCAATTAACTCATTAAGAAAAGTAAAAGACAGTTATATTAGTTGAGAAAAATTTATTAAAGAAAAGAGAAAATTGGAAAAAGAAAGATATCTAGAAAGAAATCCAGATATAAAAGAACGTAAGAAAAAACTTAGAGAAGAATGAGAATCTAAGAATAATTAATATCCGTTTTTGGATATTTATTAATAATAATAGAAGACTTTGAAAGAAGCGTAAGACATGAAAAACAACAAACAACTACTTTATTTAAGTTTAGTTCATAATGGAGATTGAGAGTCAATTGACCAATCTTTAGATATAGTTGAGAGCATAAGTGAGAAAATGATAGATAAAAAAATATCTAATTTTGAAGGAAGCTTTTTAACTATTAATGACCCAGACTACCCAGACAGATTAAGGACAATAGATAAGCCGCCTTTTGTACTTTACTACAGGGGAAACATAGAAAATTTACATAAAGATAACCTATTTATTTTTATGAATGGAAAACTAAAAGAGCACAGAGAAGTACTTAAAAAGTATAAAAACATTAATAAGGACTCAAGTAAAAACTTAGCATTTGTAACAAATGACTATAGAATAAATATATTCTCTCACATTAGTGCAGATAAAAACAATAAATTTTTAGAAAAGACTATACAAATTTCTGAGAGTCCAAAATTTGTAAATAATGATATTGAAAGAGATATATGCATAGCTACATCACTATCTAGCAGTGTGTTTATACCACTAGTAAAAAAAGATAAAATAACTGAAAATTTGGTGTATGATAGTTTTATATCTAATAAAGAAATATATACATTGGACATAGATAATCCAAATTATGGTAACAAGGACTTAATAAACCTTGGTGCTAAGACACTATTAACATAAAAAAAATAAATAAAAAATAATTGTTAACAAAACTTAATTTAGTGCTATATTTATACTAAGATTATGTTCTAAACAAATCTTAACTAAAGCACATAAAATAAGTTTTGTTTTTATTAATAATTTAATATCAGTGGACATATCTAAAATATTCGTAATGAACTTTTAAGATTTATAGAGGTTTATTATGAGAAATTTTAGAAAAAGTCTACTATTACCCCTTACAGCTATTACAGCAGCAATAACTATTCCTGTTGTTAGTCTAACTTCTTTTTCATTAGAAGAAAATAACTTTTTAGCAGTAGAGGATTTATATGTAGATGAAGTTAGCTCTCCATCTGCATACAATGCAAATAGTGAGATAACATATACAAATGATTCAGGTAACGACACAGCTTGATCACAAACAGATTCATTAAAAAATGATAAATTTGTTGCAAAGACACCAGAAGGTAGATATATTGATGTTTTTTTCACAAATGAAAATTGAACAATGACTTGAGATCCAGCTGAGATATCTGACATTACATATAGTGAGTACACATACAGTCACTCAGGAATAAGTGGTACAAGTTGAGATAAAACCAATTTTATTAATCTTTCCATTGATCCAACAACTGGTACACAATTTGTTACTCACAACAAATCAATTACCTTTATTGAATCAAAAGATGCTTCAAATAACTTTGTAGAAACAGATATTGTTATATCAACAGATACTGATCCATTTGAACTATTTGATGTTGACGGAACAACAGCATTGTTTTCTGATGGTAATCCATTGCCAATTTACTTTAGTGATGGTGCTGGTGGTAAGATAACAGAAAACTTAATGGCTGTTGACTGAATATATGATTGAACAGTTACAGACAATACATATTCATCTAGAACATCAGAAAGTCAAAACTATGATATATTAGCTCAAGCTAAAGGATATACAGCCAACGAGATATACAATGCAAACGCATCAGAAGTTGTAAGCATTAAAAATGTAATAGATAACTTAAACGATGTTACAACAATAGATCAAGTTGCACTTAAAAGTTATCTAGACACTGAATTGGAAAATATGTATACAGCAGAAGGAATTTATGGAATGCAAACTTCTACAGTTGAACCAGAACTTGAAAAAATGATATATGCATATCTGACAAGTAGTTCAACTGATTCCGTTGTAGATTCAAATGATTTAACTATAAACTTTACTTGAAATAATATATCAGGTACTGATAACACAATTATAGGTGAAGAAGAAACAGTAGATTTGGAATTTACAGTTAAGGAAACTGGTGAATGAATAGACACAACAATCCTTACATCACCAACTTCAAAATACTCTTATTCATATAATATTGACTGAATTGTAAAACCAGTTACACCAACTCCTCCTGATCCAACAGATCCAACACTTCCTCCTGATCCAACAGATCCAACAACACCTCCAGACACAACAGATCCAACACCAGACCCAGGTGATTCATCTGACACAGACACAGGAGATGATGAGGGAAGTAATACTACAGCTATAATAGCAGGATCAGTTGCAGGTGGTGTAGTACTAGTATCTGGTGCAGGGTTCGCTGGTTATAAATTCATATACAAAGGTAGATTAGGAAAAAAATAAATGAATAGAAATATTATAAATATACACAAATATAGTGGTATAATAATAGAATACTTAATATAATACTAGACAAATAAATTAAATGAATTGAAATAACAGCAGGTTGTTATTATGAAAAATTTAAAAGGCAAAATTGTATTATCATTAACGTTAATTGCAGGTTTATCATTTTTACCTGTGGCCGCTTCACAAGTAGCGGACACTAATTCTAGTTTAAATAACACTATAATGGATACAACTAATGTCAGTTCTTATGACATGGAACCTGACATTTCTACATACAGCAATGCTGAACAAATAACTTATACAAATGATAGTGGTGCTTCAGCATGATCAACGTTAGATGCAAAGAATAGAGATAGCTTTTTTGCAATCACACCTAGTGGTCACTATGTAGATATATTCTATACAGATGCCAACTGAACAATGACTTGGGATCCTTCAGAAATATCTAATATAGAAATTACAGAATATATCTTAAATTCATCTATTAGCCTTAAATGAACAAAACAAGGACCAACTACTATACCTGGTACATCAGGGACCCTCCCAGTAGGGTTTACAGATAAACAATTCTATGTAATTGAGTCCAGAGATATTGCTGGTGACTTTATAGAAACTGATATAGTAATTCAGTCATCAGTAGATCCATATAATCTGTTTGAAGAAGGTACAGGTAAATACGGGACACAACTATTTATTGACTTTACTTCAATTCCAATTAAGATAAATGAACCAACAACTGGTTTAACGCTTAATGAAGAATTGAAAACAATGACTTGAGTTGAAGACTGATTATACGATGATTACACAAATCCATCTGACCCTAAAAAAGGCTCTTACTATAATGAGTTAGCACAGTATAAAGGTTACCCTGTAGATTCTTTATATAACGCTAGTGCATCTGAAGCAAGAGACATAGTAGATGATATAAATAGTTACTATGACTTAAGTACAATAAATACAGCTGCACTAAATACATATGTTGATTCGCAACTTCAATCAATGTATAACCCAGAAGATATATATGGATTACCTACATCTACTATAGAAGCAGATTTAGATAATATTATATACACCTACATTGAAAACAATTCACCAGACACAAGTGTAGATTCAAGTGACATAACTATTGGTTATACATGACTAGATAATGCAGGTGTTGATAACACAGTAATTGGAGAAAGTATGTCACTTGATGTTGACTTACAAGCAACATCAAGTGGTGATTGAATACTCACTACATTAGCTTATGATCCATTAGCAACAGCAGGATATAACTATAGTATGAGTTGACCATCAAAACCAGCTCCGGTACCTCCAACTCCAGTACCTCCAGTACCAGTACCACCTGTCACTAATCCAACAACATCAAGTGCCATTGATGACACCCTTTATATAATAATAGGAGCATCAGTAGCAGGAGTACTACTAATACTAGCTTCTATATACATATATGTCAACTACGGAACAGTAAGACTAAAATTAAAATATAGAAGAATACACATCCTATATAGAAAAGGATTAAAAAAAGCAGACAAACATTAAGTGTATAAATAAATATACATAAATAAAAAGAGGAAAACAAAACCTCTTTTTAACTGAAACACTGTTATTTATAAACTTAATGTCTGGGTTTATTTAAAACCATATACATTATAGTTTGCTATGTTAAATATAATAAATATTGATAACTTTTATTTTTATTGTATATAAATAGTAGTATAAAATTTATTTTTAAATGTAACAATAAATATAAATATTATAGCCTAGAAACCTAGGCTATAATATTTATATGAGTAAAAAGTTTTTAGACCTGTTTGCAGGAATAGGTGGATTTAATCAAGGTTTGAAAGACTTAGGTTACAAACATGTTAATATAGTTGGAGAAATTGATGAACATTGTAAGCAAACATATTCTGAAAATTATTCTGAAGGACAAAGAATAGAATTTACTGATGTTAGTGAAATACATAAAAATAATATGACAGATGAGGAAATCAACAAAAAGTATCCTGATGTTGATCTTATAACAGGAGGATTCCCTTGTCAATCATTTTCAAGTGCAGGAAACAAAAAAGGATTTAAAGACGAAACTAAGGGAACATTATTTTTTGATTTAGCAAGAATTGTAGAAGTTAAAAAACCCAAATATTTTATGTTTGAAAATGTAAAGCATATAGTAAGGCATGATAATGGTAATACTTGAAAAGTAATTATGGAAACAATAAAAGAACTTGGTTATATTACGACTAAAGAACCTCTTATTGTTTCTCCTAGGGATTTTGGTTTATTACAAAATAGAGAAAGAGTATTTATGCTAGGAGTAAGAAAAGATCTTTTACCTGATAATACAGAATGATTACCTTACGATACTGATTTTAAAAAAGAAGAAGACAAAGGTTTAGAAAAAATTGAAAATATATTGGAAAAACATGTAGACAGTAAATATATTGTTAATGAAAAATTAAATATTGCTCTCTCAGCTTGAGGTGAATTAATAAGGCAAGTAAAATTAATTGAAGGTAAAACAATACCTGTTCTTTGACTACACTCCATATTTTCTAATGAAGATACTACAAATTATCCAAGTTGAAAAATAAAATATATCGAACAAATGAAAGAGTTTTATGAATATAACAAGGAAGTATTTGATGCTTGAATGGATAAATATCATCCATTAGAAAATTGAAAGATAAGAGAAACTAAACTTGAGTGACAAGCAGGAAAAGATAATAATGAAATAAAAAATACTCTTATTCAATTTAGACAGTCTGGGATAAGATGTAAAAAAATAGACAAGTTCCCAACACTAGTTGCAATGGTTCAAATACCTTGTTTATATGATTATGAAAACAATCACTTTAGATATCTAACTCCAAGAGAAACTGCAAGACTTCAAGGTTTTCCTGAAGATTTTATTATTGACAAATTTGATCACCAAGCATATAAACAATTTGGTAATGCTGTACATGTTAAGGTTGTTCACAAAGTTATGAAGAGATTATTAGAATCAATATAATTTAATTGTGAATGAAAGAAAAATAAAAAATATAATAAATAATGAAAAAATAGTTAAAAGTACTGATGACAGTCAATTAGTGCATTTACAGTGAGAAAACTATGATCATGTAGCAAATAAACTAATAGAATTACTAAACAAAAATAACCAAAAATCGTTTCTAAAAAATTCAGAAGGCAAAGGAAAATCTAAGATTTATATTTTAAACATTAATGGATTTACAGTTAATGTTTACTTTCATTTGAACTTATTTGATAATACAGATAAAAAATTTAAGATATCAATACCAAGAAATAAGTTAATTTCCAAATATAATCCTGTAGTTCTAATTGCTCCAATTCCTAAACTTATTAACTTTAAGGAGATTGATGAATATTTATGATGTGTAGTTAATCAGAAAGAAGTTTTACATGCATTAATTAATGTTAAAAATCCCTCAAGCAGATGAGTGGACAATAATTCAATAATAACAGCATTAGATTCTCAAGAACCTATTTTGAGTAATACAAAAAATGTAAAAGTTTATAATAATAAAAATATTTATAAATTATTTACATATAAAAATATTATAAAAACTGACATATCCTCCTCAGGTATTATTAACAATAATACTTACAATGTCTTAGAAATATATGATGATGATAATAACTTATTAAGAATTAGAGA
>JABSQC010000138.1 GCA_013214845.1 Mycoplasmataceae bacterium | reverse complement strand
ATAGCATGCCAGACCCTTCCCAAATCAGAGTACTTTCTTGACATGCTAAAATTTAAATATTATGCTAGTAATATATAGGTTTATGAAATTTATTTTGTATTGAAGATTATAACATGAAGCTATTTAGCCAGTTACAGAGAAAACTTCACACTCCCTAAAAATTAAAAAAACATAATAATATGTTTTTTTAATTTTTAAGTACTTTTAAAGAAAATTAACATTCTTAATTTGACTTTATATAGTTAGTCTTAATGTTTATTACTAAAGAAAAAAAGAAGTAGATATCACTCCTTCTATCTTCTATCTTTTTTAAAAATCAACTTTTGTTCCGTAGTATATAGCTTCAAATAGCTTTTCCATTTCTTCTACTGTTATTTCTCTAGGGTTAGTCCCTGTGCATGGGTCAGCAACTGATGTTATAGCAAGCTCTTTTAAATGAGACTTGAAAACACCTTCTGGTATTCCAAATTCTTTTAATGAATGAGGCATATTTAAAGCATATATCATAGAGGTAATATGTTTAACAAGTGAGGTCACTAATTCTTTATCAGTTGCTCCCTATAAGTTTATTGCTCTTGCAATATCTGCATAATCTTTTTCAGCCGTTTTTGCATTAAACTCAATTGCATAAGTTAAGAACATTGCATTGGCTAATCCGTGAGGTATATCTAAAATTTTACCACTCTTATGTGCCATAGAGTGAACTATACCAAGTATTGCATTGGAAAAAACCATTCCTGCTAAATTTTGAACTATATGCATATCTATTCTAGCTTGATCTTTTCTGTTATATGAATCTATAAGGTGCTGGCATAGCATCTTTATTGATTTTATTGCTAAAGCATCAATAAATGAATTTCTAACCTTTTAGACATAAGCTTCAAGAGCATGTGTTAGTGCATCCATTCCTGTATTTGCGACTAAAGTTTGAGGCATAGTATGTACAAGGTCAATATCTACTATAGACTATATCTGGTGTAATATTATAGTGAGCTATAGGGTACTTGACTCCTGTTTTATGATCTGTGATTACAGCAAATGAAGTAATCTCTGTTTCAGTACTACTAGTAGTAGGAATTGCAATAAATATAACTTTATGTCTTAATTCTGGTAAATTAAAAGGTATTGCAGCCTCTTTAAATGTAAAGTTAGGATATTCATAAAAAATCTACATAGCTTTAGCAGCATCTATAGGCGATTCACCTCCTATACCGATAATAACATCAGGTTGGTACTTAGTCATAGCTTCAGTCCCCTTCATTACAGAAGCAACAGCTGGGTCATTTTCTACTCCTACAAAATACTTCCTATTTCAGCTTCCTTAAGATAATCTACAGCTTTTGGAGCAATTCCGTCTTTTATTAATCTTTCAGAACCAATTACTATAAAAGCTTTTTTCCCCTTAATTTCTTTTAAGTATGATACTGCACTTTCTCCAAAGCATAAGTCTCTTGGTATTGTAAATCTTTGCATTCTGTTACCTCATAATAATAAAATAATTTTATATAAAAAACCTTATCTCTTAGAACATTACATTATACTCTAATTTATAAGAAAAACTATTGTAGTTAAAGGAAATAAATAAATAAATCTAAAAAAGTAATAATAATTGTTTGGAGGTCGATCTATGATAAATAATTTATGTCTTGAAGAAGCTAATCGTTGTATCCTGTGTAAAAATCCAAGATGCAAAGCTAACTGCCCTGTATCAACAATGATTCCAGAAGTTATAACTCTATACAAAGAAAATAAATTAGAAGAGGCGTGGAAAACGCTATTAGCATTTA
>JABSQC010000137.1 GCA_013214845.1 Mycoplasmataceae bacterium | reverse complement strand
TGATTATTGCAAAGCTGCTGCACATTTTTTCACCCCAATGGCTTCGAATACCTCAACGGCTTCTGGGGTAAGAACACCTGTGCTATTTGAGTAAAACTGGCCCAAACCACCATTCATTATTTCTGACTGTGCCCAATGAGCAGCAAAAAGAACCTTTTGCTTTTTGGTAGCTTTATTGAATTCTCTGAGAAAATTTTCTGCTCCATCATAGCTACAGATCTTATCCCAGACAGGCTCAACTAATCTCCAATACGAGTCATTCATTCTCAGATTTCATTGAAAGGCTAACAGTGTGGTTAAAGGAAATCAGTCATAATTTATTGCGCGTAACAGTTCTACCAACTATTGCCTTGTTAATTGACTGTGATAATAACAGCTTAAGTAAGAGTGGTTTTGAGAAAAACTATGAATCCTGGAAGGGAGATAAGGTAAATTCTTATATTTATAATTATGAAGCCACAGGGTTTTCACCATTACCTGGAATATGGGAAATTTAAATCGAGCAATCAGAAACTATTCACGTAGCTTATCTTGGAGATGATTCTCCAGAAATGAGGCTTACAGAAGAAAGTGCGCCATCGATTGATTCATTGTTTGAAGAAATCAAAAATTGCATTGATGGTAGTTTACCTTTGTACTATTCCTGGTAATGTAGTGCTTGATTCTATTAAAATTGGTTAGTTTTAAAACCCACTGCACTATATAGTAATAAACTTTTTTAGAGATTTAAACTATGAATTTTCAAATTAATAAAAATAAAACGGTTGATGATTTCAAAACCTATATTAAAAAGTTTGAAAAGCCAGAGGATGATTATAATCCTAAACACGCTAAGAAAATAAGCACTCCTAGTAATTATTATGTGTTGGATAGAGTGCGTTCTCTGTATCAGTGGGTGTTAAGAAACTCTATTCTAGATTTAAGGCATAGCTATATTCATAATGATGATGATTTCAAACAACTTAAAGGTGATATTGAAAACTACATTAGAAACAAAATAAGAAGCAGAAGTGATGGAACTATATATATGAAGGTTAAAGATATAGTTTTTGATGGAAGCCAAGAACAATATAAAGATTATCTAGTAAAGAATAAAACAAAACTTATTTCTGTAGTTAGAAAGATAGTTGATGATATTAATGGTTTTATTAATGGTGAAGCTGAGTTTGATAAAAATAAGCCAGTATTAAACGATGAGTTTATTAAGGAAGAGGTTGTAGAAGAAGAGGTAGTGGTAGAAGAAGAAGAGCAACCAGAAGAGAAGCCAGTCGTTGAAGAAGAAAAAAAGATATTTATTGGAGTAAGTTTATCACTAAAAAGCTTAATGGAAGAGATTAATAATGAACAAAGTGATTGATGAGATTTTAGTAGAGGCAACTATACTTGGGATGTTGAGTGAGGCTATGACTTATGATGAGTTTTTAGATAAAGCTCCTAATATAACAAAAAAAGGTATTGGCCCAAAATCAGGCACTTCTGAAATTTCTATACGAACTGCGCTGGGATATAAGTCCCAAGACTTTAAAAATAAGAGTGGTGAAAAAGATACTACTCGCGCAGATGCATATGCTCAAGCACTTACTTACTTGCATGGCGGTGTTAATACCGGTGATATAACAAGAAAACAAATACCTAGTGATATAAGGGGCGATGTTGAATCAAAAACTCCCGACCGTGGTGATGATTCAGCGACCAAATCTGATAAGCCCGATAAGGAAAAAGACACGGCGCGCGCCAAAGCAGAGGCGGAGCGTATGCGCAGCGCGACGGATGACGAGCTTGCCCGGCAAAGCGACGCGGG
>JABSQC010000136.1 GCA_013214845.1 Mycoplasmataceae bacterium | reverse complement strand
TCAAATAAAAAGAAAATTAAACAATTTTTTATAGTAGTTGCAGTTTTAACCTCTCTTTTTATTGTAGGAATAAGTAGAAAGAGTTTTTTAAATTATGAAAAAAATATAATTATGCAACAGCAGGAGCAACTCTTAACTATATCAAAGCTGGTAGCAAGGGGACTTCTTGATTTTACAGAAGAGCAGATAAATAAGGTAAACTATCTGGGAGAAAATATAAAAGAAGACATAAAAAATGGAACTGAAAATCAGGATAAAATATTAGAGGTATTTAGCAGGGTAAATAGAGACCAGATATTAATGGTAGAGTACATAGATTTTGAAAACAATAGTAAGGATAAATACCCTAAAACTATAGAAGAACCTTTAGTATTGAAAAGTAAGGATGAATTTAAGGAAAAGATGAAGAGTTACAGGGAAGTAAATGGTAGTTATATAGGAGGATCCTATGAGGTATCTAAAAACTCATATACTTTTGATATATTAAAGCCTGTATATATAGAGGGAAATCTTATAGGAGTAATAATAACAAGACTTGGAATAAACAAGATGTATGACCTAATAGCTAAGCTTATAAAGGTAGGAAAATATGGTTATGTAATGGTTAAAAACAGTGAAGGTATTATTATAATGCATCCTTTAAGAGAGCAGGTAGGGTATGATGTTCTTGTGGATAGAAAAAAGAAGTACCCAGACTTAGATTATAGCGAGTTAGAGGAATTGGTAGAAATGCAATTGAGCGGGGAAGAGGGGTCTTATATATACCACTCATACTGGTGGCCGCAAAAAAAACTTGAAAAAGTTAAGAAATTTCAATCCTTTACATCTGTTAATATAACGGAAAGGTTTTGGATAGTAGCTGTAACTACATCATATGATGAGGTAGCCGGGGCAATAAGAAAATATCTTCAAGATATTACAATAGCTGCTCTTACACTTATATCCATAATAACTACAGCCTTCTTTATAATACTTAGAATGATAAGTACAGAGGAAGCTCATAGGGTGGAGGTAAACTATCTAAAGGATATAAATGAATCTAGTGAAAGCTTGAGAAAGAAGGAAATAGAACTTCATAAAAAGAAAAAACTGGAAACGATCGGAACTCTAACTGGAGGAATAGCTCATGAGTTCAATAATATACTCACTCCTATAATGGGATATTCAGAGATGATCCTTATGGATTTGAAACTTGAAGATGAAAACTATGATGAGGTAAAGGAGATAAATAACCTATCTAAAAAAGCAAGAGACATAATAGATGAAATCCTAAAATTTAGTGAAAATAAGAATGCAAAGACTAAATATAAGTTTTTAGAGGTAGAAAAAGTAGTGGAAAGATCTTTAAAGTTATTTGAAACACTGATGCCTTTAAATATAAGAATTAAGAAGAATATATCTCCCAATTTAGGAAGTGTATATGCCAATGAATCACAGCTTTATCAAGTGATTATTGATTTGTGTATAAGTACATATAGATCGATGGAACAAGATGATAGATAGCTAGAGGTAAGTCTGACTGATGTAAATATACAAAATGATAATAAGATAAAAGTGACAGGAATGGATGATAAAAACTATATAAAACTAAATATAAAAAAACAATAATAGGTGATATTGGCGATTATATCGTGTCAACAGCATTTTCAAGAACAGACCAATGGCCACCTACAACTTTTTTACAATTTTGTGATTTCAGAACTTTCAGGATTCTCAGAAGTTGCTGAGGTCTCAGAGGTCTCTGATGTCCCAGAGATCTACAAGGTGGTGGGTGGGGTGGTGGGGTAATCCCCCCTTCCGGCTCGGCCAGCTCAGAGCTCCC
>JABSQC010000135.1 GCA_013214845.1 Mycoplasmataceae bacterium | reverse complement strand
ATATAAACTTATCATTCAAATCAGTTTTAGAGTTCATCAACTACCTCATCGGTTTCAACTACATCATCAACACCAAGTGGTTTTGAATCATACTTTAGAATACAAGCTTCACAAATTCTATCATAACAATATTGTTTAAGTGTAGGATTACTTAACATTAGTTTTTCTATTATTATTAATTCTTAAAATGAAATTATATTTATTTGATTCTTTAATTAGTATTTCATCTTCAATATAATAATTATTTTTTTTAACTCATTTTCTTAGTTTAACTACATCATTAGTGGATTCTAATATCATCCTATCTCAAAATTTGTTTTTTGAGTTTTCTATGATATCAATAATTGTTGATGTGCCCAAGCCAGTAATAATTAGGTAGTCTACACTTTGTAAATGCTTAAAAGGTTCTATTCCGTTACCTAGTTTTACTTCCATTCTGTGATCTAAATTATGATATTTTATATTCTTAATTGCATTTTCAAATGGTCCTTGGTGTATCTCTGTAGCAAATCCATTTATTGCATGTTTATTTTTTAATAAAAAAATTGGAATAAATGCATGATCTGTTCCAATATCTAAAAAAGTGCTTCCCTCAACAAACATTGAGCATATAGCTTCTACTCTCTTTTTATTCATATTTATTATTATTAAAAATAGTTAGTCTTTCTTTAACGGATGGTTGCCTTAATTTTCTTAATGCTTTACCTTCTATCTGTCTAATAGATTCTTTTTTTACACAGAAAATTTCTCCCATTTTTTCTAAAGAAAATGGCATATCATTAATTAACATTTTTACTATATCTTGCCTACTCAATGGTTCTCTATTATCACAAGATAAACCTTGCTCTTTATAAATAACATCAGTAAACTTTCTTAGTAATTCAATATTTTCTGGTGTGTAGTCATTTAGATCTTCAGAGAAGTTAATTAGTCCATTTCTAACTCTTATTATCAACTCTTCTTTAGGAGATAAAGTTCTATGCAAAATAGAATTAATTTCAGTACTTAATTCATCATTATTTGCAAATTCAAAAGGAGACACTAAGTTCTTGTCTTGAATGAAATCTGAAAGAACAGAGTTATCTTCTTCCTCTTTTACAGGTCTATCTAATTGAGCAGGATCAATATTTATAAGTCTAATTTGTCTTACTTTTTCAGGTGTAAAGTCTGGACCCATTTCCTTTGATAATGCCTCATCAGATATATATCCCTCGTTTTTTTGTGAAAGTTCGTTTGTGTATTTTGCTAACTTATTAATTGTTTCAACCATGTGTACAGGAATTCTTATTATTCTTGCTTGATCTGCAATAGCTCTAGTTATTGCTTGTCTAATTCATCAAGTTGCATATGTAGATACCTTAAAACCTTTAGTATAGTCATATTTATTAATAGCTTTTATAAGGCCGTGGTTACCTTCAGAAATTAAGTCGGAAAATTCCAGACCTCTACTCTTATACTTTTTAGCAATTGAAACAACTAATCTTAGGTTTGAATTTATTAAATGGTTATATGCTTTTTCACCTATTAAATATGTTGTTTTTTGGTCACTAGGTATAACATACTCTTTCCCTTCTTTCTTACATTTTTGTTTTTCATTTTTCATTGGAAGGAAAGGTACAATTTTTTTTGCTAAATCAATTTCTTCTGCAGCTGTTAATATGTTTCCATACTTACCAATTCAATTCATATATCATCTTATAAGTTCATCTGCTGCAACAATATTGCTGTCTACTAAGTCCTTTTGTGTGTATTTCTTTTTAACTATTTCTTGTTTTACTTTTGTTAACTCATCTAGTGCATCACTTTCAGAAATAACATCATCA
>JABSQC010000134.1 GCA_013214845.1 Mycoplasmataceae bacterium | reverse complement strand
AAATAGAATGGCTTACGATATTAAAATGGTAAAACAGCTAAGAGACACTACTCAAGCAGGATTTGCTGATTGTAAAAAAGCTGTTGAAGAAACTAATGGTAATTTTGAAGAAGCATTAGATTGACTGAAAAAAAGAGGAATAGCAAAAGCTTCTAAAAAATCTGGAGCAATAGCTGCCGATGGAACTATTGTAATAGTAAATGATGAAAATTCAGCAACAATAGCTGAAATAAATTCACAAACAGACTTTGTTGCTATTTCTGATAATTTCCAAAGCGCTGCTAATAAAATAGCTCTTGCACTTCAAAAAAACGGAAACAAAACAAAAGATCTTGAATCTGCTCTTAAGTTAAAAGTAGACGGCAAAACAATTTCTGAATATACTACAGAATTAACAGGAACAATTGGGGAAAAAATTGAATTAAGAAGATTTAATTTTGTTGAAAAAAGCAAGAATCAAGCAATTGCAACTTATCTACACGCTAATAAAAGAATTGGAGTAGTAATCGTTCTTGAAGGGACAAATGACTCTAATTTAGCAAAAGATATTGCTATGCATGCAGCAGCTATGAAACCACAATATGTTTCAATGAATGATGTTCCTCAAAACGTTGTTGATAAAGAAAGAGCTATAATTCTTGAACAAATGGCTTCTGATCCTGCAAACAAATCTAAACCAAAAAATATATTAGAAAAAATGTCTGAAGGTAAAGTTAAAAAAGCTCTTAAAGACATGGTTATAGAAGAACAAACTTTTGTAAAAGATAGTAAAAAAACAATTTCTCAACTTCTAAAAGAAAATAAATCATCTATATCTGAAATGATTAGATATGAAGTAGGGGAAGGAATTGAAGTTGCAAAGGTTGACTTTAAAGAAGAAGTAAAAAAACAAATAGGATAATATGAAGGAAAAAAGAATATTAATAAAACTATCAGGTGAAGCTCTTCAAAATACAGAAGATAATTTGATATTTGATGAAAACGTTTTGTTTAATATTTGTGAACAAATAAAAGAATTAGTTAAAGATAAATACTCAGTTGGTATTGTAGTTGGCGGAGGAAATATTTGAAGAGGAAAACTTTCTAATATGCTAGAAATTAGTCAAGAAAGTGGAGACTATATGGGAATGATGGCTACAGTTATCAATTCTTTAGCAATTTCAAGTATTTTATCTGAAAAATATCATGTTAAGACTAACTTAATAAATTCTTTAAAAGTTGATATTCCAGAAAGATACATAGAATATAATCCAAGTAATGTTAAAGATTTATTTGTACCAGGTGAAGTAAATATTTTTGCCGGCGGTACAGGTAAACCTTTTTTTTCAACTGACACAAGTGTTGTAAGGAAAGCTATTTCGTCTAATGTTAGTGAGATTCTAATAGCTAAATTTGGTACAGATGGAGTATATGACAAGGATCCAAACAACCATAAAGATGCTAAATTTATCTCAGAATTAACATTTGATTACGCTATTAAGAATAATATAGCAGTAATGGATGAAGCAGCAATTAAAGAATTATCTGAAACTGATATAGTAGTAAAACTATTTGGAATGAGTGAAAAAAATTCTATACTAAAGTCTATTAATGACAATAACTTTAAGATGACAATAATGAAGAGGAAGTAAAATGAATGACGATATTTTAAACACAATAGAGAAAAAAATGGAAAAGACCATTTCTAATCTAGATAATGAACTAAGCAAGATAAGTACAGGAAGACCAAGCCCGTCAATATTTAATGAAGTTTTAGTAAACTACTATGGAACTCCTACACCTATTGGACAAACATCAAATATTAAAGTAGCTGATGCGAATACA
>JABSQC010000133.1 GCA_013214845.1 Mycoplasmataceae bacterium | reverse complement strand
ATAAAGGATCGACTTTAGAAGAAGAAAATTTGAATATAGCTTTAATAAATGTGCTAGAGATGGCAAAAGAATATTGCACAAATAATTTAGTAGATTCAGATAGAGTAATCGGGGATGAATCAATAAGATTAGTACAAGAATTTTTGGGGCAAATAGAAGATTCAAATGCAATGCTTGCAAAGGCAGCCAAAACAGAAATTAAAACTACTAAATAATAATTTGTAAATAATAATAATCTATAGTATTACACAAGGATATTACCATGGGTAAAGATAAAAATCGTAATGATAAACTAGCAAGAACATTGAACAATCAAAGAGCAATGAATGATTATGATGCTGAAAAAGGTAAACATACTGCTCGAGCAATTGGTCATAGAGAGTTTCCAAAATTAAAACCAAGAAATGAAGAACAAAATACTTTAATTAAAGCCATTTATAATGGCGGGGATTTAATTGTTGGTGGCCGAGCAGGTACAGGTAAAACATTTACCTCTTCAGTTTGTGCACTCGATATGGTTTTAAACGATTCATATACCTACAAAAAATTGGTTCTTATTCGTCCTAATCAACCGTTAGGTCCATCAGTCGGTATGCTGAAAGGCGATTTAATTGAAAAAATTTGGCCATGGATTTGTCCGTTTGTGGATGCTTTTGATTATCGTATCAATAGAAAAGAATTAACTAATATGATTGAAGTTGGTCAAATGGAATTGGTATTAGTTGAACATTTACAAGGTCGTACATTTAAAGATTCTATTATATTAGTAGATGAATTTCAAAATATGACTGAACAAGCAGCTAAATCATTAGTAGGACGTAAAGGTGAAGGTTCTAAACTAATTATAATGCATGATTTAGTTCAATGTATCCTTAAACCAAATGAATTGTCAGGTGTTGAATATATCGAAAGAATTGAATATTTAGCAGAAAAATTTGGCCATCGTTTACCATATAGAACAATTGATCTGATTCAAAATGAACGTTCATCTGAATCTGCATGGTGGACTGGAATGGAAGATCTATATATAAATTATGATTTCGAAAATGATACATTTATAAACGAGGAATAAAAATGATAATGGCATCTAACGACATTGAATTACAAAAATGTACCGCTAGATGCCTCTCAGATTTTAAAGTATCTGCTTATGTTGATAAACGTATTATACGTGAAACAATAAAAAAGGATACAATATTAAAATTTTCATTGAGAGGCAATAAATTAGTTAATGGTGGATTATATAGTGTTATTACAATTAATAATGTTAAATTCCAAGTAACTGGTAATCTTTTGGAATATAATGAATTCACTAATAGTATAGAATAAAATTAAAAACCATCCTAGTGATGGTTTTTTTATATAAAGTGTTTATAAAAATAAATTGATAGTATATAATAATTATTAAATATCTGAATAAGGAGTTAAAATGAACTTAGATGAATTAAAAGAAATGATTAATAAAGATTTAGCAATTGATCGTTCTAAGTTGTCTCATGAATCCGCTCATAATCCATTGCTATATACCAAGTATGTACATATACGTTCTGAAATTGGTTTAGAAATTAAAAAAGCTGAAATTGAAAAGAAACAAGTTGCGACACAACGATGGTTATATTATTCAGGTAAAGGTGGTGGTAAAGTATCCCCTATTGAATATTCACAAGCTGAATTAAAACGAGTGATGGAATCTGATGAAGCAATTATAAAAGTCGACAAGAAATTGATATTGCTTGATATACAACGAGAGTTAGTTGACGAAGCAGTTAAGGCCTTTAATATGCGTAACTTTACAATTCGTCAAATTATTGATTGGGAAAAATTTACCCAAGGTAGTATATAATAAAATA
>JABSQC010000132.1 GCA_013214845.1 Mycoplasmataceae bacterium | reverse complement strand
AGCTAATTCTGGACCCGGCAAATGATATGAAATATTATTACTAGATCCTTTTGCCAATTGAAAACCATAAGCATCTGATTTAAACGGTGGCCTTAATTCATTTTTTTCTATGTCTATGGAACATAGATAATCTGTGTTTATTACGTCACCTATAGAATGTCCTTTAAACCCATCTACGAGAATACCATTCTTAAATCTATCTCCAGCAGGATTGAAAAGAGAATCTTTCGTTGATCCGCCCGATATTGATGTTCCGGCAGCCTCTTTTTCGAGCATTGATAATGCTGTATAATATTCAAGATTTTCAATTCTTTTTTCTAACTTACCAATATCTCTCATTGTATATCGTCTATTATCAATATACTTGGTTTTAATATCTCCAGTATTAAAAGTATAAGGAGGAATAGTTAGAGTATATAATGTTATAGAATCATCATCGTCTGGAGGAGTAATTGGTTCTCGAGCTGGGACTCCTTTAATAACCCTAAAGACTCTATCTTTAGATAAAATCAGTTTATCTTTTCGACCCAAATAATAGTTTGTATTAAATTGCAATGCATATTCAGGATCTGGAGTACCTCCGGCAGCACCTAATTGAGATGATGGAAAAGCAGCATTATTAGTAGTGAGATCATTTGTGGTATTAGAACCCTTATCATTATTTGCAGAATATCGTGAAGGTCTAAAATCTATGCAATCTCTTAAACGAATTTCTTCACCTGATGTGGGGCTTGTAAATGTTGGAATTTTTTCAAAATTAAGACCTTCTCTATTATTTCCAGATAAATCATAATGATAACCAGTATTAGCTCCTACATCTGCGTATGATTGAACAGAAAAGTACCCTGCTAGTGCATCTTGAATAGGTGGATCTAGAGCGGGGTTACTAAAATGATCTACAATTACTAATAATTGTCCCTTTGGAGGAGCAGCTCCGGGTTTTAAAATAATAGATGCATGATCATAGAAGTTGTCTCTTTGACCAGTATCTAATTCATAATTTGCTGTAACATTTACTGCTGTTGTCGATGTCGTATCTCTAAGAGCATTTAAATGAGTGGTAGAAACGGGCTCTGATTTATCTCCAGAATCAATAACATATACTAAATTAAATACATCTGAAATCATTAAGTTATCTTTTTTACCGGCCTGTTTATTAGGTAATATAAAATGAACTTGTCCTTTAGATATATCTGAATTAGATGATAAACTTGTAGTATTTCCAATTGTTAAAGTTTTTGATCTTGGTGTTGCATTCGCTGTTCTAATGGTTGAAAGAATGTCAACTTGATATGCACCATTTTTTGAATTTAAATTTAATGTAGTTTGAGATGCGCTATCAATAGTTGCAGTTCTTCCAGTTGCTGAAGAAAATTCTAATATTTGACCAGCAGTTAATTCTTCTCCCGTAACATTATCTATAGGGGGATTTGAAGGATTATCAATTGTTTTAACAACCACAGAATATAATTCTTTTGCTGTAGAAGCAGGTAAACTTCCTGTTCCTATAAAAGATCCTGTTGCGGTTGAAACAGTCGTTGTTCCAGCAATAGGAACAGCTACAGATTGAAATGTTTTATAAGTATAAGTTATTCCATCTGGAATAGTAGCTAAAGGAGAAAATGGTAATTGAAAAATTAAATTATTTTTACTTGTACCTGCCAATAAAGCCGTACCTTCGGGGTCGTTATTAAATCTTGATAATTTATCTATATCGGCTTGAGTTGTCTTAACTACATATGAACTATTAGCTTCATTTAATTGATCTACAGCTGCATGCTTAACAACTAAAGATCCTAAATCCTGAAATTTAAAAGAAATAGAAAATGTTGAATTAGACTGTACTTTCTGTGAT
>JABSQC010000131.1 GCA_013214845.1 Mycoplasmataceae bacterium | reverse complement strand
CAAAGATGACCTACACCATGATCTGCTCTGTGTAATCTCTTTAGGTATGAGGTGAAGTTACTGTGACAAACATCAACAGATGACAAATAGACAACAGTAATCTTTGGTTTAAACCTTTTCATAACCTCACAAGCATAACCTATGGAGTCTAACTCACCTCCATTTACTGGAGGATGTGCAATTATCCCTTGTTCTGTTTTTTCAAACATTTCTTTAACTTGGTCAGTTTTTGTTATTACTTCATAGCCAGATACATTTGCTGAAGTAGTCAATAGAGGTCCAGTTTCTTTTACTATTTGAGACAGATTATAATTAGTTGTTACTCTAACACCGACACCGTCTTTTAAATCAGAAAAACCAGTTTCTTCGATTCAAATAGTTTTTGGTTTCAATATAAATGTTGTAAGACCCGGCAGGTTTTCTCTAACTAAATACTCTCTTTCTTCATCTATTCTCATTCATTTGAAGACTTCTTCAACGTTAGGAAATAGAATAGATAGTTTCTTATTTTTATCAGACTTTTTAATTTTATTAATAATGTCAACGTTCTCAGGAGTTGCTAAAGCAAAAATTCCATAAACTCCGGCAGTAGGCATAATACCTACATTTCCTTTCTTTAATTGCTTTATTATCTTTTTGCTATTTCTTCATTTATATTTTTTAATCATTATGAATATTATATATTAGTTAAATGTTAATACGAGTACTCTATAATTTCCACTGTAATCTTTAAAAAATTTATAGCTATGTATATCTATTGAGTTAATATAGTTTTCTAACGATCCTTTTTGATTGCTTCCTATTTCAAAAAAACACTTCTTTATGTTTTTGTTTTCTAATGATTTTTGTATTATTTTCTTATAAAAGAAAAGTCCACCGTCGTCGGCAAATAATGCTAAATGAGGTTCGTTATTTAAAACCGAATTGTCTATATCGTCATCATAGGCTATATATGGAGGGTTAGAAATTATGTAGTCATATTTTTTAATGTCAACATTTTTGAAAAGATCAGACTTAATTACATTCAATTTAACTTCTAAACTTTTTATATTTCTTTTTGCAACTTTAATGGCTTTGTTGCTAATGTCAGTTGCATCTATAGACAACTTTTTGTTTTCTAAATATATTGATGATGATACACACCCAGAACCGGTACCTATTTCTAAAACATTTCCAGCAGATACCTGGTTTAAAAAAATGTCTACTAAAATTTCAGTTTCACTTCTTGGAATTAAAACATTTTTGTTAATGAAAAATTTATTTCCATGAAACATAGAATAACCAACTATTTGTTGAATAGGTATATTAGTGTTGCAAAACTTTTTTAGTAACCTTACAGACTTTCTGTCAAAGGAAAATGACTCGCTTTTATAACTCGATTTATCTATGTTGTTAAAATACCATTTTATAAATTCATCTACTTTATTTTTTGGGTACTTAACTATAAGTTCTTTATAGGATTCCACTTTCTTTTAATCTCTGTTCTTGATCATGAGCAACCAATGAGTCAATTATTTCATCTAGATTTCCTTGCATTATTTGGTCAAGTTTTTTTATTGTTAAAGATATTCTGTGATCAGTAACTCTGTTCTGTGGGTAATTATAAGTTCTTATTTTTTCAGATCTGTCTCCAGTACCTACAGCAGCAGATCTAATTGATGCTTGCTTTTCCATTTGTTCTTTAGCCTTTACCTCTAGTATTCTTGCAGCCAAAATTTCTAAAGCTTTAGCTTTGTTATCATGCTGACTTCTACCATCCTGTGATTGTGCAACTATTCCTGTCGGAATGTGTGTAACTCTTATAGCTGAGTCAGTTTTATTAACATGTTGTCCTCCAGCACCTGACGCTCTGTAAGTATCAACTCTT
>JABSQC010000130.1 GCA_013214845.1 Mycoplasmataceae bacterium | reverse complement strand
AATTTTTTATACTAAATTATTACCAATTCACTTTATAAAGTACTTTTTTATTTAAAAATTTTTTAAGCATGTTTTTTCTTTTTTTATTTTTTATAGTGTCTGTATACAAAATAAATAAAAACAAAAATAATTATTGCTCCAATGATACTTAGAAAAATAGTTAATATAAGTCCATTACCAATTTTGCTAATTTTATAAGAATTATATAGTGATGAACTATTAAAGGTGATGATATCAGATTTTTGATTTGGTGTAGGGTAAATTAAATTTCCAAAGTGTTGACTATTGTATCAATTTCCATTTTTGGTAGGTTCTATAATTACAGAGCCATAAAAGCTATTAAATGATGAACTATAATCATCTCAACTAAATGTATAAATAAAATCATCTTCATTTACAGCGTTTCCTGTTTCTTCTTCTATATATATTTCTATTGCTGTTTCTATATATTCTTCAGCTTCTGTTATGCTCATTTCCTTAGATTCTGCTTTGCTAAAATTTTCTACAAAATATTTATAAACATAATCTTAAATAACTTCACTATAATTTTTTATACCATGAGGATCTATATCCATAAAATCATAATAACTATCTAAATGATTTAATATATCTTTAATATCCTTAGCATCATGTTCTTTTATCTGATAATAGTCATATCCTAATTTTTGTACTGAAAGCTGCTCGTAACAAATACCTTCTATAGTATCTGCAAAATAGTCATTTAGTCAACCTATATTTTTATGGTTTCAGTACTACCATCATTTAAATAAAGAGTTCAATCCTCCATATAAAAATCTAAAGGAACCATTACTTCTTCATTCACAATATGATTATGATAATAATTTGGACTTATACTAGCTATTAGAGCATATGAATATGATGTATTCCCTTCTTTATCAGTAACTATATACTGATAGAAACCATGATCTGTCATAATTCTTTTTCCAGTAGTAGAATCAATTACATGTTTGCTATTTTTTCAATATACACCATCGCTTCTTATGTTGCATGAGATATGATTTAATACTATGCTTGAAACTTCATCTTTATCTCATTCAGCAACTAAAGATTTATCACTATAAGATAAGTTAATGAAATTACCTTTGGGATTTTTTGCAACATATTTATCGGTAATGATATCTGAAAGTGCTGAATAATAACTTTGATATGTTTTTGTTGGTGTGTCTTTAGTTGAATGCACTTGTATTAGGTCATCATCAAAACTCGGTTGATTTTTGTTTTCAGATGGCATTTTATTTTCATAGTTACTAACCTTCTCAATATTATATTAATTAACTTCATCTTCTAAATCATAAGTTGGACTAATAAACAAAAAAGATGTGTAGCTACTTATAGTTAATATGAATAAGATTGTTTTACTTAATAAGCCCTTCATATACTATTTCATTATATGTATTAATAATGATTAGATTCTAAAATAGTAAGTTTTAAAAATTTACTATTTTTAGTATCAATTAAATTTAACAAGATAAAAAAGTAACATATATAATATGTTATTTTTTGTAACACTTTAAAATCTAAGAACTAAAAATGAAATAATACTAATTATTACAATAGTCACTTCTACTAGCAATAATCTTAGTTCCATTGCATTTCTATCTTATTTCCTTTTTGTTGAGAAGTTGTGATATAAGTCACAGAACGTTGATAAGTAAAAAATATTCTTGGTATCAGCAAAAAAATCAGTTGTTAAACTTATTGAATTCGATACGTATTTTTTATATTTTACTTAAAAACCTTTATATAAAAATAGTTTGGTTTTTTTATTTTATTTAATTACTATAGAAATTTAGCATAAAACTAATAAATAATGAACTTAATAATTTTCTGTCAATATATCGTGAGCAGAATACACTTGTACT
>JABSQC010000013.1 GCA_013214845.1 Mycoplasmataceae bacterium | reverse complement strand
GAAAAAAGATTTATTAAAATCTTTTCAAGAAATTTCTAAAAGAGAGTTTTTTATACTTAAAGAGCAAACAAAAAAATACTTTAATAAAAATTTACCAATATACAAAGAGATTTTAGAATTTATTTCAATTAATGATAATATTAGAAGCAATCATACTAAGAAAAATATTATTGCTGAAAATTATGAAGGTTTAAGTAATAACCAAATATTTAAAGCTTTAAATAATCTAATGAGCGATACAGATAAAATAAAAGATAATTTAGTCAAACTATACATTAAAGCTGCTAATTATTATCATACTAAAAAAGAAAAAAAGTTTATTTTTATTGATAACATTGACAGACTATCATCTATTGATAGACTTTCTGTTGTAAACAAAATTATAAATTGATCCTTATTTGAAGGGGTAAATTTTGTTTTTCTGACAAATTTTGAGAAAATAAAAATTAGTAAAATTTACGAAGAAGACTTTTGAAACAAAATTTCTTCATATAATAATTTTTATGTGAAAAATGATTGGAAATTATTTACTAAAAACAAGTTAATAGAGTCTGAGTTTATTAACTTGGAAAACTATGATAGAGTTCTTAATATTATTTTAGATAGCATTGAAACTTTTTTTACAACAAAGGACCATAGCGCTGACATAAGGAATATTAGAAAGTTCATGGATGAGTGAATACATAGTATAAAGGATTATAAAAAATCAAAGAATAATGAAAAAGAAATAATTTGTTCATTTATTAATTACACACTCAATAATTCTTCATTGTCTGGAGATGAAAAAATGTTTTATATTGATAAAGTAATAAGCTTAATAGTAGACAATGCATATGAAGATGATGTCTATGATTTGTTTTATTCAAGCGACTTGTCTACAAATGATTCTTTTCAATCATTATTTAATAACAGAAATCTTAGAATGCAATCTTCATTTTTTGATTTTAAAGTAGAGCTAGTAGAAAGAGAAGATTATAGTTACATACAAGTTCAAAGCAAATCATTAAATCTCTTATATACTGAAGAATTTAAGGAATACAATAATTTATTAGATGAATTATCGTTTTCAAAATACAGCAAACTAACTTATAAATTACTATTAAATAGTAAGATTATAAAATATAATATGAAAATTAAAGATAGGTTTATAATAAGGAATTATAGTGTGAAGAACATATTTAAGGCAATTAAGTCTGATAAAAATCTTTTAAATGTAAAAAATAATACATTTCACTACTTTGAGTTCAAGAATAATAATATTAGAAAATTAATTGTGTACAACGAAATAATGAATAATAATTAAATATAAAACTATTTAATATAAAAATAAACATATGTAATTAACATAAAAATTTAATTTTATTCTATAATCTAATAGAGAACATATTATGAAAAGAACATATCAACCTAACAAAAGAAAAAGAGCAAAGACCCACGGATTTAGAGCTAGAATGAGCACTAAAGGTGGAAGAGCAGTTCTTAGTTCTAGAAGAAAAAAAGGAAGAAAACAACTAACAGTCTAAGACCGTTTTTTAATTTAAATGAACTCTATATATAGATTAAAAAAGAGTGAAGTTTTCCAAGAAACATTCGAAAAAGGAGCAAAGAACAAATTTAAAAATTTGTTCTTTATTAACATATTGGAGAACAGCAAGAACAAAAATATGAAAATTGGAATTGCTGTATCTAAGAAATTTGGTCATGCTCCATATAGAAATAGAATTAAAAGACAAGTTAGAGATATCTTATCTAAACAAGAACTAAGTAAATTAGATTCACATAATTACGTATTTGTATTTAGTAAAAAGTTTTGCGAATTATCATATGCTGACAAAGAAAAAGAGTTAGCTGCTTATATAAAGGTTATAAAGAATGGAAACTACAAAAAACAAAAAGAAAAAAAATCAAAATAAGTCAATAGATTCTTATTTTTATTCTGCTAAAAAAAAGAAATCAGGTACTTATAAAACTGACTATAAAAAAATAGCTAAGGATGGCTACAAATATACTAAATGATTAGTATACCTATTTTTACTTATAGTATCTCTTTGAGGTTGTTTCCAATCCTTTGTTGTATCAACTAATCCACAACTTGGTTTAGGACTAGAAGTATATACAAAATATGATGATGTATATTCTAATAACTTTAATGTACAGCCATTACTTGCAAGAGCAACTGATGAAACAGAACCACTTGAAGATCTGGGTGGGAACCCAATTAAATTAAATGAAAATGGTACTACTGCTTCTAGTTGAGAAGAACTAGGTATGAAAGAAGCACAATCATTTGCACAATACATGTCATGAATTGGTGCAAATGAATACATGCTTGCCATTAACAATTATTACAACCCTGAAGTTGATGTTATAGATGGGACTCCAGATACTTCAGATCCTGCAACAACTCCAACTGACATAACTGATAAGAGTTCTAATGTACTTAGTGTAAAACAAGTTACAGATGCATTAAATGCTTCTATAAAGGATTTTCTAACAGCTGGAACATATAATCCTGCTTATGTCTACTTTGTACCTGATGCAACTTATGCAGGCTCTTCTATTGCTCCTTCTAATATAGTTAACCAAGCTGCTATTGATGAAAGAGGAGACAATTGAGCAGATAACGATGCTAAGTCTAGTGATAGAATTGATAACGCTGGATGAACAATTGGTACTGTTTCAACAAGTGAACAACACGCTTCATCAGTAGCTCAATCTCAATTCTCTGATAATGAATCGGCTTCATACATTTCTATTGAAGAATACTTTATGGACCCACTTTACCCAGACAGTGGTATGTACTATACTGATTCAACAACAAGTACTCCTACAGCATATGCTGTTTCAAGTGACCTATATGATTTAACTTCTACTCCTACATCTTATTCATGGGATTATGTGCCTGATATTTATAAAGCACAAGAAGAAGTTTCTAAGTCAATAAGTGATCACGGTGTTGTATCAGCTAACTCAACAGTAATGAATGATAAGTTTGATCTTTCTAGCACTTCATCAGATCCTAATATTAGTGATATAAGCGTAAAACTATATATTAAAGATGAATATGATTCATACTATAACGACTACTACACTAATCCAGATGCTATACCTACAAAACACGGTTATGATATAGCACTAGGTGGATTTGCTATTATGTTTAATACAAATCAAACTACTGAATTGGGAGTTTCATTTGATGAAGCATTCTCAGCATTTAATTTAGGAGACGTTAATCACCAAATTGATTCAAGAGAGATAGTTGTATCTTGAGGTGATGCTTGAGAGTTTGGTCCTTTCTATGGACTATTCGTATGACCAATATCTCAATTCTCACTTTGAGTTGGTACATGAATTTCATGATCAGTATTTGGTGTATGATCAGCTATCTTAGGAGTTATCTTTATAGTTCTTATGCTACGTCTTCTTTCAACTCTTCTTTCTATAAAAACATTTAATGACTCAGCTAAGACACAAGAAATACAACTTAAAACTGCTGAAGTAAATGCTAAGTATGCAATGTATGACAAATCTAATAAAGAGATGATGTCTAAGAAACAACAAGAAACTACTGCAATATACAAAAAAGAGGGTGTTTCTCCGTTTGGTTCAATAGGAACAATGTTGATAACAATGCCTATCTTCCTTGCAATGTGACGTGTTATTTCTGCATTACCATTCTATAAAATAGGAGCAATTGGAGGTGTAGCATTTGGATCTTCATCACTATCAGCACTATTTGGTGGAGCTCCTGCCGCTTTACTAATAATGATTCCTGTATGTACTATTCAATACATTTCATTTAAAGCACCTACATGATTAGCTAAAAAAAGAAAAGGTATTAAAAACATAGATGAAAAAACTAAAGAAGCTATGAAGAAATCTAACAGAATGTCAAACTTCATGGGAATCTTCTTTATCATCATTGGTCTTACAATTCCATCATTGCTAGCTATTTACTGAATCGTTTCTGGACTATACACTATCTTTATTTCACTAATCCAACACTACTTATTAGTTAGAAAAGCAGAAAATATAAAATATGAAAGATTAGGTACTTCAAGAAAAGAAGAGTTAGAAAAAGGTAATATTCTTCCTTGATATAAACACATTGGAAAATTATTTGAAAGTACTTCTAAAAAAGATAAAAAAGATAATGATAATTTAGAAGAGGATAAAGAATCTAATTCTAAAGATGAAAAAGACCTTGTATTACAAGAGGCATAATTAAGATGAAATTTAGCGACACTATATATTCTTTAGTAACTGCTCCAATAAATCAAAATGTTGCAATAGTAAGAATATCTGGAGAGAAAGCATTTGATATACCCCCACTAATTGCAAAATTTAAAGAAGATGATTTAGTAGGTGGAAGAGTTTATAACAAAGATATAACAATAAATAATGAACTATTAGACAATGTTCTATTTTTGTTTTTTAAAGGACCGAGATCATTTACAGGAGAGGACGTTGTAGAGATACAAACACATGGTTCATTATTTGTTATTTCTAAAATAGCAAAATTTTTAGAACTAAATGGTTTAAGACAAGCCGAACCAGGTGAGTTTTCTAGAAGATCTTTTTTAAATGACAAGATGGATTTAGTTCAAGCTGAATCTATAAATAATCTTATACTTTCTAAAACTAAGAAATCACAAGAAGTATCTTCAGCTCAATTACTAGGTAAGTCATCTAGTTTAATTAATGAGTTAAGAGATAGCATCTTAACTTTAATAGCTGAAATTGAAGTTGCAATTGATTACCCTGAATTTGAAGAGACAAAACAAACAAATGAAAATAGTGTAAAAAATAACTTAGAACTGCTTCTTAAAAAAATTAGAAAAATATATAAAGATTCTTCTATTATGACTTCAGTAAATGATGGATTTAAAATTGCAATAGTCGGCAAACCAAACGTTGGTAAATCTTCTATACTTAATTCACTTTTAAGAGAAGATAAAGCTATAGTTTACGATTTGCCTGGAACAACCAGAGATGTTGTAGAAGGAGAGTTTTATTTAGATGGACTTCTTTATAAATTAATAGATACTGCTGGTATTAGAAAAGCTGATTCTAAAATAGAAGAGTTAGGAATAGAAAAATCACTTAAAAAAATTAATGAAGCAGACATCATTGTTTCGGTATTTGATTCCTCTAAAAAATTATCAAAAGAAGATAAATTTGTATTAGATTCAGTAAAAGATAAAAACAACATAATAGTTTTAAATAAAAAAGACTTGACTAGAAGAATTGAGATTGATTCTAAAGATGCAATTGAAATTTCTGCTAAATCAGGTAACTTAGATAAATTAGTAAAAGAGATAGTTAAGAGAACTAAAAAAATTAATGTACCTACAAGCAATGATGTACTACTTGGTGAAAGACAATTATCTTTACTAGAAAAATCAATTAATAGTTTAGAAGAGATAATTTCAACTATTGATAATAGCTTATCAGTTGATTTAATTTCTGAGGACATTAAAGAGGTATATAGTATCCTTAGTGAGATACTAGGAGAAAAGGTAGATGGAAACTTATTAGATAAAATATTTTCTAAGTTCTGTCTTGGTAAATAATATGAAATACTTAGACTTACATGCACATGTATTAAAATATACATACAAAGATAACTATGAAAAAGTTATAGATGATATATCAAACTATGATGGAGCAAAAATTGTAAATATTGCTTTAGACTATGAGACATCAGTTGAAGCAGTTAACTTAGCCAAAAAATATCCACATATATATAAAGTTGCAATAGGTGTTCATCCTACTTCCGATTTATCAACTATAGATAGCGATATACCAAAACTTAAAAAACTTTATTTAGAAAATAAAGAATTGATTATAGCTATTGGAGAAACAGGTTTTAATGAATTTGAAGAAGACGATATTGAATATCAGAGGCACGCATTTATGAAACAAATTGAACTTGCTCAAGAATTAGAATTGCCGCTAATTATACATTCAAGAAATGCTGATGAAGAAGTATACAATGTTTTTAAAGATATAAAGAATTTGCCAACAACTATTCTTCACTCATGAACAGGTGGTATTGAATGAACTAAAAAACTACTTGATCTTGGTTTATATATAAGTTACACAGGAATAATTACATTTAAGAATGCAGAAGATGTAAGGGAGAATATGTACATCACACCTTTAGATAAAGTATTTTATGAAACGGATTGTCCTTGATTGTCACCCGTTCCATATAGAGGAAAAACTAATATTCCTGAATACAGTATTTACGTAGCTAAAACAATTGCTACACATCATAATATAGACATAGAAGAATTTAATAAGGTAGTATCTGATAACTTTGAAAAAGTATTTAAAAATAGTAAGTGATTAAATGAAAGCAAATAAAGCCCTAGGACAAAACTTTTTAATAGATAAGAATATTATTAATAAAATAATAAGTTCAACAACTGATAATCCCAATAAAACAATAATTGAAGTAGGACCAGGTATGGGTGCTTTAACTAAGGAATTAGTTAAAAATAAAGATAAGCAAATAGTTGCTGTTGAAATAGATGATGAATTATATGAGTATTTACAAAAAGAAATTAAAGATGAAAATTTAAAATTAGTTTCTGGAAACATACTAGATTTTAATACAAGTGATTTAAGTGAAAATAAAAAATATTCTGTTGTTGCTAACCTTCCTTATTACATTTCATCTAAAATCATTTTTAAATTTCTTGAAGATGATAATTGTGATTCTATGACAATAATGCTTCAAAAAGAATTAGTAGATAGAATTACATCTACAAGAAATAAGAAGTTATACGGGAGATTAACAGTTGCTATTCAAAGTTTTTATGAAACAAAAAGAGTTACAAATGTTCCTCCTACTTGTTTTAAACCTAGACCCAAAGTAGATAGTGCAGTAGTGAGATTAGAAAGAATGGATAATTCTGGAATAGAAAACAAAGCATTGTATTTAGATTTTATAAAACAATGTTTTGCAAAGAAAAGAAAGACACTTAGAAATAATTTAAAGCTAGTTTATAGTGAAGATCAAGTATCAAATAATCTATTAAAAATATTTGGAGAGAACTGAGAAATGGTTCGTGGTGAGTCGGTATCAATTAGCGAATTTAAAAAGTTGTTTACATTATTTTCAAAGTAAACTATAATTGTAGTAAGAATAATAAACAATTCTTAATCTTTAAAAAATGGACGATATATTAATTTTCGGTTTAAGTCAATCTAAAAAGATGGCTAAATCAATCAATGACCTTTTAGGTCTTAAAAACCCAGGTGTTAAATTTACAAGATTTGCAAATGGTGAAATGCTTACATACCCCTCAACATCTGTAAGAGGAAAAATTGTGTATGTAATACAGTCAACTTCTAACCCTTCAAGTGACAGCATAATGGAACTTCTTATCTTTTTAGACTCTCTAAAAAGATCTTCTGTTAAAGAGGTAAATGTAATAATACCTTTTTATGGTTATGCAAGACAAGACAGAAAAGCAAAAGGAAGACAACCAATTACTGCTAAGCTTCTAGCTGATATGTTAGAAAACGTTGGTATTAATAGATTAATTACTGTGGATTTACATTCATCACAAGTGCAAGGATTCTTTGATGTTCCTGTAGATGATTTAAAAGGTATTTACCTTATAAAAGAAGAAATTGAAAAACAAAAAATGGATAATATGATTGTTGTTTCTCCTGATCATGGTGGAATAAACAGAGCAAGAGTTCTTTCAAACATGCTTAAAACTAATTTATCAATTCTAGATAAAAAAAGAAGTAAACCAAATGAATCAAGAGTTCTAAATGTTCTTGGTGATCCTTTAGATGGTAAAAATGCAATCATAATAGATGACATGATTGATACTGGTGGAACAATATATAACACTATTAAAGTTGCAGAAGAATTAGGAGCTAAGTCAGTATCTATATTCTGTACTCATGGAATATTCTCTAATGATGGACTTTATAAAATAACAAATGAAAAAATTGTTAAGTCTATATATATGACAAATTCGATAGAAAATAAGATACCTGAGTACTTAGAAAAAACTGATAAGTTAAGAATAATATCGTTAGATAAATTGATTTCAAAATTAATTAAAGCTCAAACTCTAAATCAATCAACTTCAAATATATACGATAATATAAAGATTAAGAAATAAGAAAAAATTATGTCGAAGCTAATTGTAGGACTAGGAAACCCTGGAAGTAAGTATGAAGAAACTAAGCACAATGCAGGTTTTTTATTTGTAGATTATTTAGCTGAATCATATGGTGTTTCATTTAAACATAATAAGAAGTTTAACGGTGAAGTAGCTGAATTTAAAATAAAAGGTGAAAAAATATTTTTAGGTAAACCTAACACTTATATGAATCTTTCTGGTTCATTTGTTAAATCAATATCAGACTTTTATTCAATAGACACAAGTGACATTATTGTAATATATGATGATTTCAATTTTGATGTAGGATGTTACAGAATAAGAGATAAAGGTTCTCACGGTGGTCACAATGGAATGAAGGACATAATTAATAAATTAAAAACTTCAGATATTTTTAGAATTAAATTAGGAATAGGAATTACTACTGGTGATATAAGCAACTATGTACTTTCGAGATTTGGAAAGAAAGATTTAATTAACTTAAAAGAAAACTTTCCTAAATTAAAGGATGCTTGTGAACTAATTATTGATGGTAATGATTTAGTAGATGTAAATAATAAGATATCTTAGTTCTTTATATTATTAAATTAAAACTATAATAACCTTATGAAAAGAATAATAGGAGTTTCAGGTGGGCCAGATTCAATGGCTTTACTTGACAAGGAATTTAAAAAAAATAGTGACTCTATTATTGTTTGTCACGTTAACTACAAATCAAGACCTACATCTGACAGAGATGAAAAAATTGTAGAGGACTATTGTAAGAAAAAAAACATAACCTTTAAGAGGTTAGTGGTTAATGATAAAGTTTTAAATAAATATAAAAAGTTTAATAATTTTCAAGATAAAGCAAGGAGAATTAGATATGATTTTTTTAAAACTTTTGCTAGTAATGATGATTTAATATTGATTGCTCATAATAAAGATGACTTTTTAGAAACAGCAATAATGAAAAAAGACAGATCAGATAATTATATTTTTTATGGAATTAGAAAAGATAGTAATTATAAAGGAATTAAAGTGACTAGACCACTTATTGATTTATGAAAGAATGATCTTACTAGTTATTGCATAGACAATAATGTTAATTATGGAATTGATGAAACAAATGTAATTGATAAGTATGCAAGAAACAAAATAAGAAATAGTTTAAAAGAATATAGTTTGAGAAAAAAAGAATCATTGTACAAAAAATTTATTAAACTAAATAAAAAAAATATAGAAAGGGAACAGATTTTGAATTCTAATTATATTAGGTGAGAAAAAAACAAATATAATTGTAAGTTTTTAAATGATTTAGAAGAAATTAATCAAATAGATTTAATTTATAAATATGTATCTGAAAATATAGCCGATGCAAATATATCTTTTAATAAGATTAACGAACTAAGAATTTTTTTGGTTAAAACAGGAAATGAAAGCAAAAAGTTTAGAATTAGAGAGAATATTTTTATAAAAAAAACACACCAAAATGTTTCAATTGAGACTATTTAATTTATAATTTTATCAATAATGAATAAAAAATTTTTTGAAAAAATTATCTTTTCTAAAAAAGAGATTCAGGATAAGATTGTTGAATTAGCTGAATGAATTAATACAAAGTATAAAGACTCTGAAAATTTAGTATTAATTTCTACAATGTTGGGATCTATACCTTTTTCTATGGACCTTAGCAAACATATAGATATAGTTCACGAGTTGGATTTCATAGGCGTTAAGAGCTACTACGGAGGAAAACAACAAAGTGATTGCATAGTTGTTGATAAGGAAATTGATGTCAATATAAAGGGTAAAGATGTAGTCATACTGGAAGATATTATTGACAGTGGTAGAACACTTGAGAGAATAAGAGAAATTTTAGAAAGTAGAGAACCCAATT
>JABSQC010000129.1 GCA_013214845.1 Mycoplasmataceae bacterium | reverse complement strand
TTTCGTTTGATGGTGTGTGGTGATCACAAATTATAAAATCTATATTATTTTCATTTGCATAATCTATTTGATTTATTGCTCTAATTCCACAATCTAATGAAATAATTAATGAAAAATTATTTGCTTTTGCATAGTCAATTCCTGTTAGTGATATCCCATATCCTTCATTATATCTGCAAGGAATATAATACTCAATATTCGTATTGTGTTTTTTAAGAAATAGGTACATCATAGCTACAGAAGTTGTGCCATCAACATCATAATCTCCATATATCCAGATAGTCTCTCCAATCTCACGAGCAGCTAGTATCCTATCTACGGATTTCTTTACATCAGTCATTTGAAATGGGTCTGTAATATCGTCTAATGAACAGTGTAAAAACTTCTCGATGTCATCTTCTTCAGTTATTCCTCTATTATATAGTATATTTATAATATCTTTATCCAGCGAAAGGGAATTCTTTTTTGGGGTATAGTCACTCCTATATATCCATTTAGTATTATTCATAGTCTACCCTCCTTAGCTAATCAGCTATTTTTATGTAGTAATATCTTATAACATACAGCTAGATAACTCAACTATGAGAATAAAATTTGTCCATTTACAAGGGAGAACTGAAAAATAAAGAATAAGAAAAGAAAGAGTAAATATATGTTTGAGATAGAAGGGTTAATACGGATAGGCTATAATAAGTTGGACACTTTTCTTAAAGTCATATAGAATAAATAGAATGACTAGACGCAGCTTTACTGATGAATTCAAAACTTAGATTATTCAACTTCATCTCAATGGTAAAAGAAAGTGTGAAACCATAAAAGATTATGACTTATCATCTTCTCTTCTCAATATTTGGATTAAGCAGTTTGAAAAGTTTAATAAATAAGCCTTTATTATTTTCATAACCGTCTAGTTATATCAATGAAAGTGCTGTATGCTTTTTCAAAACAAGAGATTAGATCACGATCTTTTCTATACATAGCTAGATATCTAAATCCTCCTTCTATGTTCAAATTGAAAAAGGAGCCTAAGATGAGTGTAGTTAAATCAGCTTCAGACTCTTTTAGGTCTTTAGTTAATTCTTTTCTATTATCTCCAAAGTGATTGTAACAGTTGTAAAATTAATGTATCAACACACCTGTCAGATCGATTCTATTCTTTGTAGTTTTTAGGAATATCTGTTTATCATCTGTAGCTGCCATAGCTGTACCTAAGTCTCTGTCTTCTACAATAAAACAGAATTGCTGTATATACTCCTTACCCCATCTAAGAGTAAATTAGGATAATAGAAAGTATCTTTAGCCTTTACTTGTATTTATTATAGGAAGTTCCTGAACCTTCTCAGTAGCTTTAACTTGGGTTCTATCAAAGACATTCTCACTCTTAAAGCTGTAGATTTTATCTTTATCTTCTTGATCCTTTCGGAACATAGGGATGAGAATGTTGATAGCTTTACTTACCTTATTTAACCTGATATCTTAATTCCACCCATTTACTATATCCAGCTCAAAAGGATGTACTAGGACATTGTTTGTATATTAGCATGGTATTATTAAGGCTATAACTTCTGAAGTACTTTCTTCTGAAAGATATAAAGGCTTTTAGTTTTTCAGAGTTTTTAAGGAAATCAGTTATGTTAACTTCAATACTTCCTTTGAGTTTATCCATCTGTTGTTTAAAATATTCTTGTTTTTCATCTTAAGTATATATCTTAGTCATATTTCCTCCAGTATAAAAGAGCAGCCAATAAGGCAGCTCTTAGTATTTTAACTTACAACCATAGAGACAATTACATTTTCCTTCTATTTCCTTGTACTATTTACATATTGATATCTCTAACCCTGTAATAATTTATCACTTCTTTTATGGTTTAAAAATATTAAAAATA
>JABSQC010000128.1 GCA_013214845.1 Mycoplasmataceae bacterium | reverse complement strand
CCCCCCCCCCCCCCCCCCCCCCCCCCCCCCCCCCCCCCCCCCCCCCCCCCCCCCCACCCCCCCCCCCCCCGTTAAACATGAATTAAAAAAGCTGTGGTCCCATCCATGGCTCCATCCCTGAGTTTTTTGGGGTGGGGAAACTTGGGCATCTCTCACTGGGGTGACCAGAATGTCTCAAAAAATTTTTTAGTATGATTATATATTTTCATATGAGTCTACTTTTTTAATAATGAATTGTTTTTTAAATGCTCCCTTGGATGGGAGCATTTTCAGTTCAAGTGGGATTGCATTCCAGGTTTTGATAATTTGTGGAGTGGTAAGCATATCAATTTTATCTTTTTTGCTAGTTTTATAATGGAGGTTGAGAGTTTTTGACTGTCTAGTATTTCTTTCTGTCATAGTGTCAGCTAGAGTAAAAAAGTTTGTGAATGATTTAGGTAATTTGTCTTTTGTTATATTTGTCATATAGCTATGAATGAATTTGCCTACTTGCAGTTGGTACAGATCATCTAATTTTAGTAATTTGTATTGTTTGAAAATGGGTTCTGTGTGTGCTATGTAGTGTGCATTTGCTAGGTTTCTTATGGCCTTTTTTTGTAGAGTTACGATAGGTTTAATTTTTGTTTTGTTTACCCCACCCCAAGCTAAGAGTCCATAGTCTAGATGAGGTCTGAATATGCTGTTGTATATTGTTTTTCGGGCTGATAAGGGTAGTAAGTTTTTAGATCGTGCCAGATGGAAGTTCGCGCAGTTTAATTTTTTCCTAACATTTTTTAGTTGGTCATCCCAGCGGAGTTTGTCATCTATGTATAATCCTACAAATTTTATTGAATTGTCTTTGCACCCTGTTCCAACCCGTTCTAGTATTGTGTCTCCCAGTTTTATTTTATAGTTATTTAGGTCATCAGTCTTTCCTCCTGTTGGGAGAAAGACCATGTATTTTGTCTTTTGTGCGTGGAGTGTCAGTTTGTTTGCACTAAACCATTCAGAGGCTAAAGCTAGTTGAGTATTTGTTTGTTCAAAGAGTGTCTTTATATCAGAGTGTGTATATTGGAATGTTGTGTCATCAGCAAAGAGAAGTGTAAGAAATTCTACTACATTTGGTAAGTCATTTATATATATTAGAAAGAGAATTGGGCCAAGGATACTTCCTTGTGGGACACCACAACTAATATCAAGTGGATTTGAGGCCACCCCATTTATGTCTACAAACTGAGTACGCCCAGAGAGATAGTTTTGAAACCATGTATTTTCACAGCCTTGTATACCATAGTATTCCAACTTTTTTAGTAGAATATCATGATTTACGGTGTCAAAAGCTTTCTTTAGATCAAGGAAGATACTAAGGACAGCCTTTGGCACTTTTTCAGTAAAACTTTTATATATTTTGTCAATAAAATGTATAAGGGGGTGCATTGTGTTATGGGCATCTCTGAAGGCGTACTGATGTAGGTAGAATAAATCTGATGTATTTAGGTAATTATTTAGCTGGGTAGCAGCTACCTTTTCAAATAATTTTGAAATTGCTGGGAGTAGGCTTATTGGTCTGTAATTTGTGTAAACATTTTTTTCACCTGATTTGTATATTGGGATGATTTTTGCTATTTTAAGTTCATTTGGTATATAACCTGTTTCAAGGGATAGGTTTATAAGGTGGGTCAGGGTATCAATTATGTTAGGGGCCACAGTTTTAAGGAGCCTTGTTGACAACCCATCAACTCCACAGCTATCTTTCGATTTTAGTGTACTGATAATTTTGATCACCTCACCACTATTCACTTTTTTAAATTTAAATTTTGTGGTTGCAGGATTTTTTAGGTAGTCTTTGAAATTTTTTCCATCATTTGGAATTTTGTTTGCTAGTTGTGGGCCTACATTGGTAAAAAAATTGTTAAATCC
>JABSQC010000127.1 GCA_013214845.1 Mycoplasmataceae bacterium | reverse complement strand
ATAAATGAAAAGTTGTTTACAGTCATTAGTATATTTCTTGTAAAGGCAGGAAGTCCAAATAATAGCGCTGTACCTACAAAGCTTCATTTAGGTATAAGGTTTTTTCAACTTGTAAAGATAATAGAATGTTCACTTTTTTTAGATAAGTATAGTGAATAAGAAAGCGCAATTATTAATGTAAGTGAATAACCAATAACTGATGCTATTGCACCACCATCTATTCCCATATCAAGTAATCCCATGAATACTCAATTAAAGAAAATGTTAATAGGTATTCCTGATGCTCCAATAAGACCAGAAATATTAGGGTTACCATCTGTTCTAATGAATCTAATGATTATGTCATATAAAGCAATGAAGATAATTGAAATTCCAAATATTTGAACATATCTAATAGCTTCAGAAACAGCCTGAGTTGTATTACCGAGAGCATCTGTAGAATTATGACCTGAAATTAAATCAATAGCAGGACCAGCAATTCCTATTCCTATACCTGTTACTACTACGTTTATTATAAGAGTTCCACTTATTGCAGATCCAACAAATTCTTGTGCTTCTTTGTGATTATTTTTAGATATAAGTGTTGAATATTTAATAATAGCACCAACATTTACAAGAACAGAAAATGATTGAAGTATAGATAAATAAGTTGTGGCATAACCCATTGCACTAATTGCAGTATTACCTGAGGCATAGTAATCTGTTGTAAGAGATGTAGCCATTATTGTATCAGTAATACTGTAAATAGAAATGGCTAAAAACATTAATATTGTAGGAGCACAAAGTTTTAATAATACCCTTCAAACTTTCTCATCTTCAAGAAATGCTTTTTGACTATTAAAATTTTTACCTGAGCTATTTTTTTTATCAGGAATTACACTTGTTGCTTCTTTATTATTAACTTTTATGTTTTCCATTTTATTTCCTTTTTTTCAATCTCGGTTATTCATCAAAAAGGTTAAACCATTTATTTTTTATTTATTATAGCACTATTTATTTTGTGTAACAAACATTATTTTTTCTATTTTCTATCTTTTTATACCTTCTTTTAAAACATATATTTCAGCATACATTTTTGTTTTATAGCAGGTTTTCTTAGTTAGTTTTTATACTTGCTTATTATGATGGTTGTTTCTATTTCTAGTTTTGTACCAGTGTAATTTCTTTTAGATTTATTTTTCTTTATTTTAATAAATCCTTGTTTTCCATTCTCTAGTTTGTATTTTTTTATAAATTAGAGTTGCTAAATTTCTTGTTTTTGAACATATAACAAAAGGTTGGAAAAATAATTGTAAATGATATTGCATATGTAATTGTAAGAGATCATATTGCTACTTCTCAATTAGTAAATGACATCATTAGTGGAACTACTATAAAGAATACAACTACTGAGTTAACAAATGTAGATAGTATTGAAGCTTTTATGTTTTTTGTAGAATTTAAGAATCCAAGAATTGTCAGCAAGAATCCAAAGACCATTGTTGAGGAAAGCATAGAACTTATTGCATAGAATAGATCATGTCCATAAATTGATATATCTCCAGTTACAAGAATTCCTGACAGAGCTGGTATAAGCGGGAATATTGTTACAGCTAATACAAGTTCTATAATTAATAGATATATTGTTAATCATTTTAATCCATCTTTTAACTTATCATAATTATTTTTTGCATAGAAGTATGCAAAAAATACATTAGAACCTTGTGAGATACCCCTCATCATAGATGACATTACATTATTTAATTGTGTAAAAACACCAGTAGCTACAGAAAAGAATTCTTGATCAGGGCCACTTCCAAAATCTGGAGGTGTTATAGCATTTGAAAATGCTATAAATGAAAAGTTGTTTACAGTCATTAGTATATTTCTTGTAAAGGCAGGAAGTCCAAATAATAGCGCTGTACCTAC
>JABSQC010000126.1 GCA_013214845.1 Mycoplasmataceae bacterium | reverse complement strand
AAAATAATAATAAAAAACAAATTGTTATTGTTTCAGACACTTCTCCAGATGAATTGAGAGGTTTTGAAGCTAGATTAGTAACTAGATTTAAAAGTAATCTAGTTCTAAAACTCACTCCTCCTGATGTAATTACATCAAGGGAAATACTTCTAAAGAAAATAAAATACGATGAATCTCTTTCTAAAGGAGATATAGATCCTCAAGTAATAGAGTTTATAGCAAGTAATTTCAGTGCAGATGTCAGGTCATTAGAGGGGGCCTTGTCATCTTTAACATTTTGGGCAATATCTGAAAACAAAGACAAGATCGGATATAAAGATATACCGCTAATATTTAGCCACTTAAAAACAACTAAAGCAACACTTTCTATAGATAAAATCATAGGTTCAGTAGCAAAATACTATTCTTTAGCTACAGACGACGTTAAATCTGCAAAAAGATCAAAAAAAGTTGCTAACGCTAGGCATATGTCAGTTTATATTTGCAGAGAAATGCTTAATTCTACATATTCTGACATAGGAATGAAGTTGGGAGGAAGAGACCACTCTACTATAATGTCTAGTTACAACAAGGTGAAAAGGCTCTCCAAAATAGACGAATCTGTAGATAGGACAATAAAGGAAATAAAAAATGGACTAGCTAGGTAAAAAGAAAACAAAGGGTCTTTTAAACAAGTTTTCCACAAAATAGTGTGTTTTATGGCCTTTAAAAACATCGGTTTTCTTGCTTTTTCCACAAAAAACGCGCCCTAGTAGTAGTTATATTAATAATAAATTTAATATAATAATATAATATAAGAAATAATGGAAATAAAAATAAACAAAGTAGATGAATTCAAAAACATAATAAAAAGTCTTAGTGGTATTACAGACAATAACTCATTTAGACCTGTTCTTTCGTGTTTAAACTTTATGGTAAATAATGGAGTAATGACTATAATTTCGGGAAATGAAATTATATCTGTTAATAAACTTATAGCAGATGATATTTACACTGCTGATGAAGATGGTTCATTTTTAGTAAATGCTAAAGTGTTTGAACAAATATTTTCTAAAATAAAAGGTTCAGACACTATTATCAAAAAAACCCAAGACAACAGCTTATATATAAAATCTTCAAACTCAGAATATTTTATTAATCTTTACTCAGAAAATAATTATCCAAAAATTAATTTTGCTTTTGATAGCGAGAAGTCATTTAAATTAAGTTCTTCTCAATTATCTAAATCTATCAAAAAAACAATTTTTGCTGCAACTGAAAAAGGACAGAGAGTTATTTTGAATGGTGTAAATATTAAATTTAAAGACAAGAATCTTGTTTTTACTGCAACAGATGGATTTAGAGTAGCAAGACACTCTATATTTTTAGACAGCGATCACGAAGTGAATGAAACTGTACATATTAAAGCTATGAAAGAAATATACAAATTGATTACTGAGGGCTCTGATATAAATATCAGTTTAAACAAGGAATGACTTTACATAGAAGAAAACGGAAGTATTATAAAGTCAAAAGTTATAGAAGGAATCTATCCTAACCTAGATAGAATATTCCCTAAAGAAAGGTTGAACTCAGTTTCTGTTTCTAAATCAGAAATAATAGACATTATAGATAGAGCTTTAGTTATAGATCAAACTTCTAACGAAATATCATTTAGTATTGATAAGGAAAAGCTAAAGGTTAAAAATAACCAACACCAAGTAGGTAATGCAGAAGTGTCATGTGAAAGCCATACATACAAAGGGTCTACACCTATAGTTAATTTTTCAGTTAATCCTAAGTTTATAATTGATGCTCTTAAAAGCATAGATTCTAAAGATGTAAGAATAGACATAAATGACGCACTGAAACCAGTTATTATATATTCTGATGAAGACAAAAGTATGTTTAACTTGATACAACCATTAAAAGTCTAGATGATAAGTAACATAAGATTAAAAAA
>JABSQC010000125.1 GCA_013214845.1 Mycoplasmataceae bacterium | reverse complement strand
AAGAATAGAAACTTTCTTCTCGTGAAACTTCATATAATCTTGAGAGATGTGAGAAGCAACTGAACTACTGCCCCCATTACCTAATATAATAATTCTCTTATGAGATTTAAAAGCATTAAGATATTTCTGGAACTCATCCTCCATATGAGCAGATTCCAGAGTATCAATATATTCTTTAAAATTACTGATTTCAAACCTTATATTATTGAGTTCTACATTCAGGTTATTTTTCTGATTTATCTGCTCGTATCTTTTTACATGAAATGGATCATATAGAAGGAAAAATTTTTTATGAAGATGCTAGCCAAATTCATATACAAAATGCGAGGAGAAAACGAAGAATGTTTCTTAAAAAAATAAAAACATCGAGTCCAACACTATGGCAAAGTCATTTAAACAACAAAAAACAAGAGAGAGTTTAAGTAAGGACATTTTAAAAAAAATGTCGAAAAAAGAACGCCGGCGAAATAAAGAGTGGGCTAATAATTATAGCGATGAAGAGTTTGAAGAATTTGAAGAAGAGGAGGAAAAATATGAGTAAAATTATTCTCAATGATAAAAAGCCAAGAATATACAAATATAATAGTACCAAAGAATACGTAGATAAGTTTCCATGTGCATATAGACAATATAAAGCAGATAGTCATTGCAATGTTATTCATGGTTATAGTTTTACTATGAGATTCTTTTTTGGTACTGATCATTTAGATGTTAGAAATTGGGTTGCAGATTATGGTGGAATGGGTGAACTTAAAAGTTTCTTAGATGAGCAATTCGATCATACATTATTAGTAGCAGAAGATGATCCAGAAATGGAACTTTATAAACAGTTACAAGAACGTGGTATAGCAAAACTTACTGTATTACCTAAACTTGGATGTGAAGGTCTTTCTTCTATGTTATACAATTATATGAACGGAGTATTCATCCCTGATATGTGGGGTCCTGGAGAAGCAGAAAGGCTTTGGTGTTATAGAGTAGAAGTACGCGAAACACAAAGCAATATGGCTTGGCGTGAAGGACATAGAGAATGGGGCGAAGATTTGTTTGATGTAGACGGATAATGTTTAAGAGCGACAAAGTAATTCCAATTTATAAAAATGGACATGGAGTACACGAAGTAATCGCAGAGTTACAAAAAGGTGCGAGAGAATTGGAAAAAAAAGAGAAAAAGATTATGAAAAAACTTAGATATTCTGAAATGTTTTATAGCATTCAGGGCGAAGGAAGATTTGTAGGAACACCAAGTGTATTTTTAAGATTATACGGGTGTAATTTTGAGTGTCCCGGATTTGGACAACCTAGAGGACAATTAATTCCACGTGATGAAATGCCTTGGAAAAATCTTGATGTCAGTCAATATAAAAGTATTGAGGAATTGCCTGTAATGAAAATAGGATGTGATAGTTCTGCAAGCTGGGCAAAAGAGTATATGCATTTATCAACATTTGAAGAGTCTGATATAATAGCAGAAAAATTAATAAATCTTTGTCCTGATAAAAAATGGTATTATGAAGATAATAAACAGGATATTCATTTGGTAATTACAGGCGGTGAACCAATGATGTGGCAAAAACAATTGCCAGATTATTTAGGCCATCCCTCATTTAGACATATTAAAAATATTACATTTGAAACAAATAGTACATTTGCTTTAACAGATGAATTTCTTGAATGGTTACATGAATATAGTTTAATGGATCATCATATTACATGGTCATGTAGTCCAAAATTAAGTATAAGTGGTGAATTGGGTTTTAAAGCAATTAAACCTGAAAATTGGCACCAATATAAAAAAGTACAAAATTCACATTTGTATTTAAAATTTGTAGTTCAAGATGAACAGGATATTGAAGAAATTAAGCAAATAGAACTCAGTTACGATCGGTGGGAAGATTATATAGACATTTATTTAATGCCATGCGGTGGTACAGCTGAGATGTTAGAA
>JABSQC010000124.1 GCA_013214845.1 Mycoplasmataceae bacterium | reverse complement strand
CCAAATCAATGTTAGTCCTTTTTTAGCGGGTGTTGTTAACTCTTGATATTTAAAATGAGTACCACCTTCAGGAACATCATTTAAATAAGTCATCCAAACAAGACAACGGTTTTCGTGCCTAGAGTTTCTTTCATAATGCTTTCTATAATAACCTCCTCCTGGTGGATAGTATTGTAAATTTCCTCCTTCAACCATTCCAAAACTTTCAAACTCTTTAACTTCAGGATATTTCTTTTCATATAGACCAACACACTCTTTCAATACCTTTGTATATTTCTTAAACCTTGGTTCACTCCAAGTTGGTGGTATTCCAATATCTATAGAATCTTTTACTTCTTTTGCAATTCGTGAAGTGAAACCTACAACGCCTGGTTTTTGAGCTTGTTTATTATCTTTAAATATAAATTTGAAGGACTTACACCTATACATATTAAGTGATCAAAATCAAGTTCACTATCAATTGCACTAAATTGAAAATTTTCCTTCTTTCAATTTTCTCTAGCAGTTTTAATATGAATCTTCAAAGTTATATCACCATTGTGGTATGTGCAATAACCTGAATGGTCATCATTATTTTTTAATAATTTACCATTAAACAAGTCTAATATAATAGGCTGTACAATTTAGCTAATTTCGTTAGATCCCATTGAAAAAATTTTTCCAAAATCTTTTTCTAAAATGTCTTTTAAAGGAATTTCATTTCATTTATTGTCTATTTGTTGTTTAAACTCCTTTAATAGGAGTGCTTTGCTACTTATATAATAATTATATTTAATAAATATTTATGCCTTTAAAAAGTTAACAAATATATTAAATTTAGAAAAGTCATCCATTTTTTTAGTAGAGAGCGTCAATTTCTTGTTGTTCATATTATTTGGGTTCATATTAACTAGTTTAATAGGTTTCTCATAACTTGAATTTTCACCATAATAATAGTAAGATCTTTTTGAATGATCATATTTAATTTCGTTTTTTTTATCTATTATTTTTATATAAAATTCATCATCAGTTATTCCAAAGCATATTATGTAATCATAGTTGTAGTTAGGATCAATACCATTAAATTGAAAAGTATTATTTGTTTTGCCCTTTCTTGCAGTTTTGATATCTATTTTTAAATTACTTTTTTCAATTAATATATCATACTCATCATGTATGATTTCCTTTGTATCTTTAATTTTAATATTATTTATACTAAACAGTTCCTTAAAAAAACTCTCGCCTATTTGGCCAACTGCATTTGCCTCTAGAAAATTTATTTTTCAAAATTTGCTATCTTTGTTAATATTATTTAAATTAAAGTTTTCTCAAGTTTTCTCTATTTTTGTAGATAGAATACTTTTGTAACTTTCTGTAGATTGATTGTTTTCCATATAATAATTTTATCTCTTTATAGAAATAGATATCTATTGTTATTTTCATATTTATTATTTCTTAAAAATATTTGCAAGAAAAGCTAAAACATTATTTGCTTACTTAGTTATATCCTTACTGAATTTTTTGTCATAAAAACTTTAATCAATGTCTGAGTATGCATTTTGTAGTCAATTCAAAATATTATTTAATTCGTCAATATGTAAATTTGCATACTCTTTTATTTTTTTAATATTGCTTTTTTCTTTAAAGTCATCACTTAAAAATAATTTACTTATCTTTTTATGATTATTTATATTTAACTTAATTAAGTTAACAGCATCTTTTAGTTTAATTTCTAAAGAATTATTTTTAGTATTTTTTAATATATGAGATATTAATAAAAGATCTTTACTATTAAACTTGTCTTTAACATCACCTATTAATATAGTAGGTCCGTTAACTTTATTTATTTTGTAATTAAAGTAATATCTAAATCAAAGTTATCATCAATCATATAATCTCCTAGGTCTTCAAAAAAGTTACCAGAGCTATATGTAATACCATATTTTGTTCTATCAATTGATAAGTTAGATG
>JABSQC010000123.1 GCA_013214845.1 Mycoplasmataceae bacterium | reverse complement strand
ATTGAATCATATTATAAAGACCTAAAGAGAATGTCAAAAGTGGGATTAAAATATTTTAATTTTCACCCTGGTTCTTGTCCTTCATATGAAGAAGGTATATCTAATATATCTAATGGAATAAATGAATTGCAAGAAAGAACTAATGGTGATGACACTGTAATTCTTATTGAAACAATGATGAAAAAAGGTAATTACATTGGTAAAAAGTTTGAGGAAGTTGCTGAAATTATATCTAAGGTAAAAGATAAATCAAGAGTAGGAGTAACTATTGATACATGTCATATTTGAGACGCAGGTTATGACTTGAGCGATGCAGATAAAGTTTTAGAAGAATTTGATAAAGTTATAGGATTAAAATATTTAAAAGCTATACATGTAAATGATTCTAAAAATGAACTAGGTTCAAATAAAGATAGACATGAACAAATAGGGCAAGGACATATAGGTCTCGATAATTTAAAAAAATTTGTTAATCATCCTAAAATAAAAAACTTACCTAAAGTACTAGAAACACCTTATAAAGAAGATAACTTAAAAATGATCAGAAGAAATCATATTACTGAGGAATTAAATTATGAAAAAATTTTACAATAGTTTTACAGCTCAATTTAAAGGTTTAGAAAAGATTGATATGTTTTTTCTATTTTTTGGTTTGTTTTCAATAGTGCTTTCAAGTATATTGTCACTTACATTAGTAACAACTGTTGAATTAACTGCAAATGATATTATAGTTTCTGTGCTTTCATTGATAGCTGCAATATGTGCTTTCTTGGCAATGATTGCTTTGATGAATAATTCAATTTGAAATTTTCTTTGAGCTCTTACACAAAGTTTTGTATTTATATATGCGATTGTATATTGAAGAACTTGAGGTCAACTGATATTAATTGTATTTGTATGATTACCAGCTGACTTTTATGGGCTAATGTCTTGAAGAAAGAAAATAAACAAAGAGAAAAGAGATATCTCTCAAACAAATTTAAGCAATAGAGATAGATTAGCTGTATTTCTTATTTTTTCAGTAGTAACTGTAGCAATAGCTTTAGTATTGAGTTATGAAACAAATGATTCCGCTCCTTGAGCTGATACTATTGTTTTAACTTCAGGTGCAACAGCCTTATTTCTAGCTATTAAAACAAAAACGTCACAATGATTTTACTGAGCTATTACTAACATATCATCTATTGTTCTATTTGGTATTCTTATAGCTGCCGAACCTAACAGTCTTTATGAGTACATTCCTCAAATAGTTTTAAGGGTAATAATACTAACATCACTAATGGTTAGATTAATTATGCATGACAAAGATCAAACCTTTTTTGATTACATATACTTCTCAGAACAGCCTAATACTAAAAGTCATATAGACCCTATCTATGCATATGATAGGCTTAGAGGAAAGAAACTTAAATACAAAGAAAAGGCTTTGGAATAAATTTTTAGGTATATAATACATTATATGGAAACCTTTTTTAAGAAATTTAAAAATAGTTTTACCAATCAAAAAGATAATCTTGATTTTTTTTCTAAGGTATTTTTTTCTATATTCTTATTAGCTATACTGTTATCTTCTATACTAGGATTTGCATTATCAACTGAAGATAATTTAGCTTGAGTAGTTACAATCTCAACTCTCTCATCACTATTTGGATCAGTTACTGTATTTCTTTTAGCTACTAAAAATTACAATGGTTACATATATGGTGTTATTCAAGTAATATTTTATGGAATAGTTTCTATATATTGATCACTCTGAGGACAAGTATTTCTTTCGTTTGCTATTTATCTGCCTGCAAATATATCAGGTTACTTTTTATGAAAAACTCATATTGAGAGGAAATATAGAACAAAGAGTAGAGACATTAGTAATGAAAAATTCTTAGTTATAATTATTATTGCATTACTTGCTGCAGTAGGAATTTCTTATATATTTAAATCATTTACTAATAAC
>JABSQC010000122.1 GCA_013214845.1 Mycoplasmataceae bacterium | reverse complement strand
GATTTATGTGCCTATAAATGTTACAGAATCGTTCAGAATTGAGCCGTTCGTTAATTATGGCAAAAGAGAAGAAAAAGACGATGATTGGGAGGAATCTGTAAAAGCTTATGAATTTGGCTTAGGTTTTTTTGGAAGAACAGAGTTGGTAGATAAGTTACATTTTTTATATGGTGCTAGAATTTCATACCTATCAGCTAAGGCAGTAAATAAAGACTCAGATGGATCATCATATAAATATGATGTAGATGGGTATTCAATAGCGCCAACAATGGGTTTTGAATACTTCATTATGGAAAAACTATCAATTGGAGCAGATGTATCACTTGTTTATGCTAAAACTGATTCAGAGTCTAAATCTTATGATTCTTATTCTTATTCTTATTATGGTTATGAAGGAAAAGTAGAACAGACTAATAAAGATACAGAGACAGATACTTCTTTAAACGTTAAGTTTTATTTCTAAAATAAAGTGAAATTATGCATCCTCATATCTCATGAAGGTTGTTATAAAGTATAGCATTTTTGAGGTGTGTTAGTGTTGTTAAGTGTAGGGGGGGATTCTCCTACATTTTAATCAAGTATCTCATTCATTCCGCTTTTTAAATTATTCCTCGAGTGCCTTAGCCTGTTCTCTGTGAGTGCTCAATGGTAGCTAATTTGTTGAGTAGTGAGTTTACTGATTAATCCGTTATAAATATCTATGAGTATCCTGCTCCATTAAAATACTCAGTACGAAGAAAATGACTTAGCTTATTTATAAGCCGTTGTGAAGGTCTTTAATCTTTACGTATTAATAAAAATCATGCTCCTCCAGATTTTTTCCTTTCATCAAGGCGAATGGACAACGTTGCTTGAAGCCATTCGAAAGAATGGTATATTCATCTGATAAAATTATTATAACCATTCTTCAGTTGCAAATAGGCTGTTGTCAAATCGGTTGCCAATGTTTAATAAAGCAAAGTGATTATGAGTGAAATTCATTTTTTAAATATAGATCTTGAGATAGAGTCGTTTATTGATATTTCTCCCATTATTGAAGAATGGGGAGAGCGCATCTGTGTGTTTAGAAATGAAAAGGTCGATGGTATTTTCTATGGCTCTTTTGAAACATCCTGTAGTGGCGTTGAAGGGATCATCGATGAATATGTATCTTTGGTTAATGGATTAAGTCAATCATCCCGAGATATTTGGGAGAAGGCACAAAAGAGAGACTTTGATTTTGGGTATGAGAGTGGTACCGACCCCAATAATTTTCATTCTCGCATTGAATCAGAATCCGTGCAGAAGTTAGCAAGCCTTGGTGGTAGTATTGTTATTACCATCTACCCAGTTTCAAGTGCTTAACAACCCAAGGTGTATTGTACACGGCTTGCAGCCGATGGTGGCATTTTTAAGAGACGGGTGATAAACATTTTCAATGGACCTTCACCAAGGGTGATTTTTTATTGTACTGATGAGTTTTTGGGTGACGGGGCCCAGAAAAGTAGAGTCCTTATGGATAAGCTGCATGGTCATTACACGATTTTCAAAGCCTGTATTGTTAATGGTATGGAATTCACCACTCGCTAATTCATCCTCGATCAAGTGTTTAGGTAGTCGGCCCCAGCCTAACTTTGAATGGATACATTGTTTTTTAATCGATAGATCGTTTACCAGTAACGGGGTCATATTCTTTAATATTCCCTCGGATACGTTTTGATCCTCAAAGCCCGTTTCAGAGATCAGCACAATGCTGTTGTCTAATAAGTGATGTTTGTGTTCACGATAATAATCACGATGACATACAGGCATAAAGTCGATTGTATTGAGTGGATGTCGGCAATAGCTTTTTTCTAACGCGCCGGTATGACAATTAAGAATAATGTCGGCTTTATTATTTTTTAATCGCGATAAGGTGCCGGCTGACGTATCAAATGCTAATAACATACGTGTTTGAGGATAATCTGCGAAGAATTG
>JABSQC010000121.1 GCA_013214845.1 Mycoplasmataceae bacterium | reverse complement strand
ATAAAAAAAGACTTTAGGAAATGAATAAGAAGAGAGTACACACCATTAAAAAATGATGTTGTATATCTAAATGACAATTGTATTTTAGATAATAAGTATACTGGATCTGATAAAAAGAATAGACCTTACTTAATACAAAATGAAAAGACAGAGAACAATAAAATGCTACTAGTTCAATACACTACAAAAAATGGAACTACTGAATCAAGCTTAATAGCAAGTGAACCAATTACAGGTGATAGATATAAAGTATTTAAATGCTCTTTGAAAGTGCTATAATTAATTAGTACAAAAGACCACGGGAGTTAGCTCACGAGGTCTTTTTCTCGTTTATAGGGAAATTGCATAAAAAAATCTAATGAATTCCTATTAAATATACATAATAAAAAACAAGATAAAATAAATAACAAAATCTTTTTCTTATAATATTTTTAACTATAATAGTTAAGGAAGCAAAATGCAACTTTATTATAAGCAACTAAATATTGTATTTATTCTTTAACAAATGAACTAATGACTTATATAAAAATTATGAAGTTAATACAACTTCAATATTTTAAATTAAATTTTTTAATATATTTAATTAAATACTTATAGAAATAATTAAAAAGGAGCATGAATATGAAAAAAAATATAAATAAGTTATTATTATTGTCACTATCAATAGGGAGTATTGCATCTTCCTTGATTTTTAGTATAGATTATAAGAAGTATGAAAATAATAACATTAATGTTTCAGAATTAAATGAAGAAGCTGAATTAAATGAAGAAGCTGAATTTAATAATGTAGAAACCTATATGGCAAATGACAAATATAAGAGACAACCTAATATTGATAATGGAATAGTAACATCTCATTCAGTGCAAGACACAAACCCAAATTACGAATTTTACGAAAGTGAATATTCATCAAATAGCAATATTATTACTGACAAGTATGTTGCTAGGACAGATGAGCATAGCTATGAATTAGAGAAGGAAAACTTTATAAACATACACTATAGTGATGACGATATTGTAACTGAGTGAAGTCCTAGCGAAGTAAGTAGCATAGTTATGAAGCAAACATTATATTCAGAAACAGCAAGAGATTATTGAAAATATACAAGCATTGAATTGAGTAAAAGTGAAATAAATTCGGGAACAAATACAATAACACAGCAAACAGAAGGTTTTACTCAATATATAGTCACTGACAAATCAGGAAATTTATCTTACTATTATTATGTTACCGCTCCAAGAAGTCCACTATATTTTTGCGATGAGGAACGTTGATTTCCAGATCAAGAAAGATACAGACCCTTAGATTACACCATGACACCTTGAACTCTTTACCTACCTGATGGAGAGACTGAGACAATTACAAGAATGTGTTGATTAGGAGATTATTTTGGAGACGAAGAAAATTATTATACTAAATATAAAGAAGATTCTATTTATAAACTAGGATTTGGTGAATATGATCTCAAAGGTTACAATGCAACTGAGGTTTCACCTATTATTGATCAACTTGATAGTTATTATGAACTATATATAAACTCATCCATTTCATGAGAAAGAGGTTATTATTCAATCTTAAATGATAAATTTACAAAGAAGGAAATTGAGCAAATGAGTAGACACAGTCTTGAAAATAATATAAAAGAAGCTATTTCTATTTGAATTGAAGATGACATTGGACACCCAGTAAATGATAATGACTTTAACTTCTTTTTCGATTGACATTGAGCAAATGATGCATCAATTACTATTGAATCGACAAAGGAAGGTAATTGAGTTAACACTTCTATTATTGAATTTGAATTGAACTTTCTATAATAAAAAAATAACATAGAAGACATATTCCTTATGATCTGAACGGAATCCTCTGTTGGTTGGATGAAGTTATACATACTTGATGAAGTTATACATACTTTTTGATGAAGTTATACATACTTAACTACAAATAGTATTTTAT
>JABSQC010000120.1 GCA_013214845.1 Mycoplasmataceae bacterium | reverse complement strand
TAGACGTTGGTAGCGCCTTATTCACAGAATTAATCTGTGGTTTGACAAAATATGAAGCGATATTATTCTTTAGTATAGCCACAATGAAAACAGTATCAGATCATAGCGGTTATATGTTACCATATGATCCATTTACATATTTTCCGAATAATGCGAAATATCACGAAATCCATCATGACTATAAAGGTTTTAATAAAAACTTCCAACAACCATTTTTTACTTTTTGGGATAGTTATTTCAAGACTAAAAAAATTTGTTAAAAAAAATTTTTTCTTGCTATTAAATAAATGTCAAACCCACCTATAAATAACCAACCGAAATCCAAAATTCAAAATGAAAATTTTGAAAAAGAACGCTCATTCTTCGAAGATAATGAAAATGTAATCACTAATCAAGTTGCATCATTGCAAAAAGAGTTAACAGAAGAAATAACCCTTTCTAAAAAACTTGATCGTACTGAATTATCTGAAGAAAAGATTAATAAGGTGAAAGAATTTTTAAGTAAAAAAGAAAAAATAAAAACTTTATATACTCAAATAGAAAGCTTAGATTCTCGTTTAAAGGAATTGATCCTTGAAAATAAGGTTAAAGCTCAAAAAATTTCCGAATTAGATTCGGAGTATAGTATTCTTATTAATTCTCAAGAGGCGCTCGACCTTACTTTAACCGCAAGAAATATCAGAGACTCTTTAAAAAATCTTGATGATTTTTTAGTGAAGGAGGGGGTCAAGGGCCCCGCGATCATCAATTAATTGCGATTTTGAACAAGATTTTAAGAAGTATCGTAATTAAAGAAGATACATGCTGTGTATTATTATAATTGAAATTAAAAATTCAATCTAATTTTTAATTAAAATGTTGAAAACTATCGGCCAATCTATTAAAAAGCAAGTTATCGCCACTATCGGTTATGGCCCTCAAGGTAAGGGGCAAAGTCTAAATCTTCGCGATAATGGATTTAATGTAATTCTAGGCCTTAGAGAGAATGGGAAATCTTGGAAAAATGCCCAGAATGATGGTTGGATTCCTGGCAAAAATCTATTTAATATTGACGAAGCTTCTAAAAATATTACCATTGGACCTAAAACTATGAAACTAAATCCAAATTCATCAGCAATTCATTCTTGAGAAAATTTGTCAATTAAATGAAATACGTATCCTTTCTCGTTTGGAGCATATACGAGTCCTTCGGGTTTATCATATCTTTTTAATTTTTTATACATAAAACCTGAAAATCCCTCTTTATCGCTTATTAATGATTTTAATAAACGATTATGTAAAAAATGATCAAGCATTTCACGAATATTCATTATATAGGTATATGGCATTAATCTAATACCAATAACATTTGGATGTTTATTTATTGAATGTGGTTGATCATCAAAAAATAAAACCTTTGTATTTTTTGGCAGATTTGCTGCTGCACATAAATCCTTATATGTTTTATCATGACTTGTTCTTTTTTTTTCTATTTGAACACCATTTACTTTATAAGCTGAAATAACTCTATCAAAAAGTTTATAATTTAATTTTAATTCTAGATATCTTTTTATTGATAAAACCCAGCTGCGAGGACCCATATTATTCGTATAAATTATTACTTTATTGATATCACGACGTTGTTTTCTTCTTTTTAATAAATTTAATATCCGAAAAAGATCTGTTCTTAAAGTAAATGGGTAAATATCTAATAATTTATATAAAACTTCTCTTTTAATTGGCCGACCAAATCCTTCTTCTAAGGTTGTTACAAAATCTCCTAATTGTGCAAAATGTCCCAGAGTTTCATCAAAATCAAAAACAACGACCTTCATTATATTGTAGTTTGATAAAAATACTTAAGAATTCATCAAATATTTTTCAATCTTATCAGCAATCATTTTTGTAAATATAGTAGGAATTGTATTTCCCAACTGTTTCCATATCTCTCCAATGCCACCCGCGAGAATGAAATTTTCATCGTATCCTTGTAATTTTAAA
>JABSQC010000012.1 GCA_013214845.1 Mycoplasmataceae bacterium | reverse complement strand
CTACCAGAATATAATGGTTTACCAAGTGGCAAACAATACTATGAATATGAAAACGTTGAATGTTCTAGTAAAAAAACAGATTGTCCTAAGAAAATTTACAATGAATACAATGACTCATACTATAGAATTCCGTTCAATAGCGATACTAATTCTTTTATTGACAATACAATAGAAACTGATAAAGATTACTACTATATACTCCCTGAAGCTTGAAATAAAGAAACAAATATTTCATCTGATTATATAAGAATATATATTGATTCACTTGATGGAACTCCTGAAAATACTAGCAATCCATATGAATCAAAAAACCTTTATTTAAAAATGGACATGGATGGTCAAGAATACTTTTTCAACATAAATTGTGAGAAAGTTAAATTATCTAGTGAAATTGACGGAAGTTCATCAGAGTTATATATTAGAGAAGGCTTTAAATATGTAAAAAAAGATGGTTCTATTACTACCGTACCACCTAGTTCTGACAACTACACTTCATATGAATATAAAACTATAGATCAACTTCAACATTCTGATAAGAAAGATAATCTTACTAACATAAACAATGCCAGCAAATATACAAGTAGTGTTTATTCGCAAATTGACCCAGACTATTATATTGAAAATAATACTCCTGCAAGATATTTTGATTTTAGTAGCGGTAGTGATTTTGAATATATTGTTGAGTTTGATAATTTATATTCAGCTAGTAGAAATGATTCAGATTATTCAAATGGAAACTTTTACATTACTAATTCCAGTGAAAATTATAATTACAGTAACTTTGGATACTATAATGATAAATCTCCACAAGATTATTTTTTATATGCAGTAAATGATTCAAGCAACCAAATAGTAATGAAGGAAAAGAGTGTAGGAGATAACTCTCCTATTGATAGCTGAAATCTAAAAATAGATAGTGATGAGACATCATTTAGTTTAAGCCCTTCTATTAATGATGAAGCTTACTTTTTAAATTCAGAATTAAAGTGATCTGCATTTTACATTTCTGATGAAAAAATAATGGAATTTGCAAATTCTAAAAAAACATATTCTGATTTTGAAATTTTAACCAACTCTATTTTTAAAACTAATTCAACAATTGATGATCAAAATAAATTTGATTCTGAAATTGGGTTTGGAACACTAAATGTTGATCTAAAATCTAGGACATGAAAAAATAATAATAATGAGAGTATACAAATTGAAAATCCATTTTTAGATGGAATTATATTTATTAATCCAAAGATTGATCAAGTTTACAATTCAAGAAACAATGATTTACAAGGAATATATGACAATGATTTCTATTATTATTCATCATACAATGGTGACAATGATTATCTAAATTCTATATACCATGTTGAAGATTCAAGTAATAATTGATTAATTTGAGTTTTAATATTTGTACCAATTGTACTAATAACAATTATAACTGTATACCTTTTAGCTAAAAGAAATAGCAAATCTAAGTTGACAGATAACAAAAAGATGGTAAAAAAAGTTTGAAAATAACCTTATAATTAATTTAGTAAATATGAACATTAACACTAAAGAAGAAACTAAGGTAAGCAAATCAAGCGGAAAGTTTGGTTTTTTTAGTATATTTGTAACTATTGTAGGAACAGTTATTGGTGCAGGAATCTTTTTTAAGGCAGATTCAATTTATGCTACAACTGGCTCTACTATAGTTTCAATGATTTCTTGAATAGTTGCAGGAGTCTTCATATTGATAATGGCAGTAGCATGTTTAGAAATAGTTTCATCATCTAAAAATACAGATGAAGCAGGTACCCTATCTAACTGGGCATCAAAATTTGTATCGCCTAAATTTGGAACATATGTAGGTCTATTTTTAATTTTTGTTTATATGCCTCTTACTATAATACCTTTAACACAGTTTACAACTGATTTCATATCATCTGCTGCAACTGGAAATGCTACCTTTAATGATATGTGAGTCAATGTACTAATAACATTTGCTATTTTTTCACTATTGACTATTATAAATTTACACTCTTCTAAAACATCTAGATTTATACAATTAGGTGGAACTATTATTAAACTCATTCCACTTTCCTTGATACTTATTTCGAGTTTAGTATTCATTATAGTTGATCCAGGAATGTCAAACTTTTATAATGATACTGCTAATATCCACTCAATGAGTGGAGGGACTATGTTTCAAACATTAATGTTGGCTTTGCCAGCTGTGCTATTTGCATATGACGGTTTTATATATGCAGGTTCTCTTCAGAACGAAACAAAGAAAAAAGGAACATTCAAATCAGCATTAGTATTTGGAATATTATTCATTGTATTTATTTATACAATGCTAGCATTTGGACTATATGGTTCAGGGGACATAAATGCAGATAATCCATTTAGTGTTTCTTCTGTTGTTGTATCAGTTTTTGGTGATGAAGTTGGATCATGAATGAATGTAATTATTTCTATAACAATTGTTATATCTATATCAACAGGATTAAACGGATTTATAACATCTGGAAATAGATCCTTTTCTTCAATGTCTGAAACTAATTTAATTAGAGATGACAACAAAAAACAACAAGAAAGAAATAAGGGAGGAGTCCCATATCATTCAGCAAGAAACTTGGCTTTTATAAACTTTGTTTGATTCATAATAATATATACAGCAACAACTTTTATCTCTATTTCAAGTGGTTCTTTTGATGAATTCATTATTAATGTCTTATCAGAGTTTGCTGTAATAATTGAATTTATGCTCATAGGGATAATCATGTTGGGAGGCATACTTAATAGAAAGACTAAAAAAGTTAAAGTTGACAAACACAAGTTCTTTATTCCTTCCGCCATTATTACTGTTATATTTACATTCTTTATAGGAACATATGAAACAGTGTATTATCTATTTATTAATCCTGATGCATATAACCTAACTATTGGAATAATAATGATTTCTTCAATTATTATACTTATTTTTGCTACAAATTTTCAAACTAGAAATATGGAGAAAAGATATAACAATAATTGAGAGAAGGCATGTAACTATGTTAATGACATACTACTTATTGACGGAGGAGTTATTGACTTAGATGCTTTAACTAAAAGTGAATCTGCATTAGCAGAAATTGAAAAGTATAACAGTAAACTCTATAAATTTTCGATAACTAGCATAAGCAGTTCAAAGTATGTAGAAAAGGTCAATGATGCATTTATAAAAGTAGGAGACTTTAACTACAAACTGATAAGAAAAACAGTTGATTTAGCATATTCTGCTAAATCAAAAATACTTAGAAAAGATTAAAAATTTATTTAATAAATAATATAATAAAAAAAGTATGAAACAAAATACTAACAAGACTAATAATGAATCGAAACTACATTACGGATTTTGACAAATGTTTGCAACAATAGTTGGAATAGTTGTCGGGATTGGTATATTTTTTAAGAACGGAACAGTTATAGGTCTTGCAGAAGGTAATGAAATAATTGGTATAGTTTCATGAGTTATAGGTTCAGTTGTAATAATTAGTTTAGCTTACTTATATATAGAAATTTATTCAGCAAAAAAAAGTGATGGAACTAGTGGTTCAATAACAGATTGATCAAAAAACTTTTTAGGAAAGAAAGGTGGCGTTGCAGCAACTTCATTCTGACAATACATCTATCTTCCATTAACAATCTTCATATTAGCAATATTTTCAACTGATATGATAGTTTCATTAATTGATACTACTAAGATATCAGATATGGGAACTTTCTTTATCTACTTTTCAATATCTATTTTTCTTGTTGCTTTAATTCCTTTATTAAACTCAACTTTTTCAAAACCATCAAAAATAATTCAAACATTTGGTACAGTGATAAAATTTATTCCTATAGTAGTTGTTATTATTGGTTCAATTGTATTAATGATTACGACACCTGATGCTCATTCAAGTATAACTACAGGGACAAGTGATAAAAATCCTTTCTTATTACTATTAGCTGTTTTACCTGCTGTATTCTTTGCTTTTGATGGTTTTCTAGCTGCTTCTCAGTTGCAAAACCAAGCTAAAGATAATAATACATATAAGAAAGCTCTTTTATTTGGTTTAAGTTTTATAGCTATAACATACACTATAATTGCATTGCTTACATTCTTTGTTTCAGATGACTCTATGGGATATGCAATTTCTGACATACTTTGAGCTATATCTGGAGGTATTGATGGAATACAAATTACTTTACTAATAATAATTTTTATTTCTGGTGTAACTTCTCTTAGTGGTTTTGCTTCTTCTGGGAATTGAAATAAATACAATATTGTAGAGAATGGATTAATAAGTGATAAAGATGGCAACTACCTAGAGAAAAACAAAGAAGGACTACCTCAAAAATCTGGTAGGTCTTTGTGAAAAACATCTCTAGCTTGAACTATTTCTGTGTTCTTAATTGGTTTTATAGTAATAGTTAGTTCTAGTTTTTCAACGTCAGATTTTATGGGAGCAGTAGATTCTCTTTCAAATACATACATTATTATTGCATTTATGATTTACGGATCTATATTAATAGGTGGAATGGTAAATAGAAAAACAAATAAGGTAGAGGTTAAAAAAGTTAAGATGTTTATACCAATATCATTAATTGTAACTACTTTTATATATGTAATAAGTTTATATTCATTTGTTACTACTATTCAAGCTTCAGTTATTGATCCTTCAAACTTAGGTGGTTGATTCCTATTTATGGTAATAGCAATCTGATTAGTCTCTTCTATAACTAATTACTATTCAGTAAAATGAGAAAAATATCCAAAAGAAGTGTTGTTATTGTTCTTTACAGATTATAGATATTTTGCTTCAATTCCAAGCACTATCTACAATTATTTCAATGAAACTTACAAAAAAGTTTTTAAGAAGGAAAACAAGTAATATTTAAATTAATTGTGTATTTATATATAATTTTTTTATGTTAAAAGATGAAATAGAAATTATTAAAGCAAGTGAGCATAATTTAAAAGATGTTTCTCTTAAAATACCTAAAAACAAATTAATAGTTATAACTGGTGTTTCAGGGTCTGGTAAATCTTCTCTTGCTTTTGATGTTATATATAGTGAAGGAAGAAGAAAATATATTGAGTCTTTGTCTGCTTATGCTAGACAATTTTTAGGTAATGGAAAGATAGCTAATGTTGAAAAAATATCTGGTCTATCACCTACTATTGCTATCGATCAGAAAACAACATCTCATAATCCTAGATCAACAGTTGGTACTGTAACTGAAATATATGATTACATAAGAGTTCTTTGATCAAGGGTTGGTACTCCATTTTGTCCTAATCACAATATCCCCATAACTCCTAAAACAACTAAGCAAATTACTGACATAATACTTAACAACGAAGCTGGTACAAAGATCAACATTCTATCTCCAGTTATTAGAGAAGAAAAAGGTACTCATGCTGAAACTATTGAAAGATTAATAAAAGATGGATATGTTAGAGCAAAAATTAATGGAAAAATTGTTTTACTAGATGATGAAATAAAACTAGAAAAAAATAAAAAGCATTCCATTTCTATAGTTGTTGATAGACTTACAACTGATGATAGTAAAAAAGATAGGATATCAGAGGCCATTGATGCATGTGCTGAATATTCAGGTGGTCTTGTTTTAGTTGAAGAAATAGACACAGGAAAAGAAACATTACACTCTAAAAATTTTGCTTGTAAGTATGGTGACTTTTCAATACCTGAACTAGAACCTAGATTATTTTCTTATAATTCTCCCATTGGTTACTGTGATAAATGTAAGGGTATTGGTTACTCTCAAAAAGTATCATGAGACCTTCTTGTCCCTAATGATTCACTATCAATAAAAGATGGTGGAATTGAATATTATAAAAATGCTGTTGATTCATTAAATATTGAGTGACAACTATTCAAGAAAGCACTAGAACACTATGATATAAGTTTGACTAAACCATTAAAACAGTTTACTGAATTTGAAAAAAATATTGTAATGCGCGGTAGTGACGAAAGTATAGATTATGATTTAAAGACAAGTTCTGGTAACTCTTGAACATGAAATAAAGAGTTTGAAGGTGTAGCTAACATCATAGAAAGAAGGCATATTGAAACAAAAGTTGAAAGAAGAAGAAAATGATATGCGAAGTTTATGAATGAGCAAGTTTGCAATAAATGTAATGGGAAAAAATTAAAAATTGAAGCTCTTTCAGTGAAAATAGGTGATTTAGATATTATTGAATTTACTAATCTATCAATATCAAAAGCCATTAACTTTATAAAGGATGTATCTTTAAATGATCAACAAAAAGAGATAGCAGAATTAGTTCTTAAGGAAGTTAAATCTAGATTATTCTTTTTATCTGATGTTGGACTTGACTATCTAACTCTAAGTAGGTCATCTAGTACTTTATCTGGAGGAGAGTCTCAGAGAATTAGACTTGCGACACAAATGGGTTCTTCTTTATCTGGAGTTATATATGTTCTTGATGAACCTTCAATCGGTTTACATCAGAGAGATAATGACAAATTAATCCTAACCTTAAAAGGTATGCAAGAACTAGGTAATACAGTTATAGTAGTAGAGCATGATTATGAAACAATGATGGCTTCAGACCATATTGTAGATATAGGACCAAGAGCTGGTATATATGGTGGTACTGTAGTTGCGCAAGGAACACCCCAGGAGATTATGAAAAATGAGAAATCACTAACAGGTAAATATTTATCTGGTGAACTAAAAATAGATACTCCTAAAAAAAGAAGAAACGGAAAGGGAAACTATTTATCATTTGTTGTTAAAGATTTAAATAATATAAAGAATCAAGAGTTTAAGATTCCTTTAAATGTTGTTACATCTATTACTGGAGTATCTGGTTCTGGAAAATCTACAATGATGAATGAGTCTCTTTACAAAATAATAAAATCTAAAATAGATCCTTTGAATAATCCAATTGACACAACTAAAATAGGAAAGCTAAAAGGGTTTGAAAATATAGATAAAGTTGTTAGAATATCTCAAGACCCAATAGGTAGGACACCTCGCTCTAATCCAGCAACATATACAGGAGCATTTGATTTAATAAGAGAAATATTTGCTTATGCACCTGACTCTAAAATTAAAGGTTTTACAAAATCAAGATTTTCATTTAATGTTCCTGGGGGAAGATGTGAAAAATGTTCTGGTGACGGAGAGTTAAAAATTTCAATGAACTTTTTACCTGATGTTTATGTAAAATGCGATGAGTGTCAAGGTAAGAGGTACAATGATGAAACTTTATCTATTAAGTTTAAAGGCAAAAGTATATTTGATGTTCTAGAATTATCAATTGATGAAGCCTTAGAGTTCTTTGATAGCTTTCCTAAGTTGAAAAACAAATTGCAATATCTTGTAGATGTAGGACTAGGTTACTTAAAAGTAGGACACCCAGCAACACTACTTTCTGGAGGAGAAGCTCAAAGAATTAAACTTGCTACTTACTTAGAGAAGAGAGCTACAGGAAAGACTATATATCTATTAGACGAACCAACAACTGGATTACACGTTGATGACATAAGAAAATTGATTGATGTAATTAATAGAATAGTTGATAGTGGTGACACAGTAGTTATTATTGAGCACAATATGGACATTATCAAAATCTCAGATTGAGTAATTGATATGGGCCCTGGTGGAGGAGAATTTGGTGGAAAAGTTGTTGCAGCCGGAACTCCTGAAAAGGTAATAACAAGTACTAAATCTGTTACTGCACCTTATTTAGAAAAGTCTATGAAGTAGACTTTTTTTATTTTTATTTATAATGATATTAATAATGGATAATAAATTAAAGTTAAAGAAAATAATAGATTTAAATATTATTGAACTAGATAAAGGTCAAGTTTCCAGTTTTGGAAAAGAAGAAATATTTTATGATGAAATATTTTTTGATGTTTTGTCTGAGAAGAATAATGAAGAAGGAATTGATTTACTTATTTTAACAAGCAATCATAATAGATATTTTAATTCTAGTGATTATTCAAAGTACTTAAAGAAAATTATTGATTTATATAAAAATTCTAAAAAGTTTGCTCTACTATGCACAATAGACTTTCATCATATTGCAAAGATTAAAGATTTAGTAGATATGTCTACCTACTTTGGTAGAATCAAAGTTAACTATACATCATTTATTGACATGGTAGATGACATAAGGGAAAAAGATAGATTTCATTACTTTCATGGAACTCTTCTTTCAATATATGACGAAGGAGTTCTTATCAAGGGACCAGCTGGTATTGGAAAGTCAGAATTAGCTATTTCATTGCTAAAAAAAGGTCACTTTTTAGTTTCTGATGATGCTGTTAATATTTTTTACTCACATGGAAGACTTGTAGGTCATCCATCTAATAAAGTTAGTGACTTTATAGAAGTAAGAGGAATTGGTATTGTAAATGTAAAAAAAACATTTGGTATACAACATATAATACCTAATCACACAATAGATCTAATAATTGAGTTAGAACACTATGATCCCAAAAAATCTAATAGAAATAGATTATCTAGTCATATGGAGTATGAAAATATTTTAGGTGTTGAAACTCCAAAACTGAACTTATATCTTTCTCCAGGTAAGTCACTAACTGACTTAGTTGAAGTTGCAATCATTAATGAAAAGCACAGAAAGTATGAAAACTATGTTGGTGTTGAGGACTTTGTAAAAATTCTTAAAAAATAATGAATGGTGTTGCTTTTTACATAGGTGTTATACCTATACCATGATATGGAATATTAGTTGTAGCAGGAATGCTTTTGGCATCCTTATTTTCATACTATGAGTGAAGAAAAAGAGGGAACGACAGGACAGTTTTTTGATGACTATTTTGAGTTGTAGTTCTTTCAGGTTATTTTGGTTCGAGATGATTTTATCTAATATTTAATCCCTCTGATATAAATGGTTGATATTCATTCATTTCAATTTCAACTGGAAGGAGTATCATTGGAGGAATTGTTTTTTCTGTTTCTATAACTTCTTTGATAATAAGCTTATTTAATATACCTATCGATAAGAGGGAGTTATATTCTGTTGTACTTCCAAATATGCTTTTGGCTCAAGCAATAGGAAGGTGAGGAAACTTTGCTAATCAAGAATTATATGGAAATGCTGTTAGTTCATTAGATTGAGCACCTAACTTTATTAAAGAAGGAATGTTGATAGATGTAAATGGTGTAGAAAGTTACTACCAACCACTATTTTTATATGAGTCAATAGCTGACATTATTGGTTGACTATTAATAACATTTATTGCAAAGAATTCTAAAAAGTTAAAGGTAGGAACTCATGGCTCTCTTTACTTTATTTGATACGGAGCTACCAGAGCTTCAATTGAACTTTTTAGAGATTCTACTTACATAATGAAAATAAATGGTTTTCCAACATCATTTTTTTGAGCCTTAATTTTCTTAGCTTACGGAATTGTTTCATTTGTTATATATCAATGACAATATGATAAGTTTTCTTTTTATTTAAATGTAATTATTCCTTTATCTTTGAAAAAGAATTATGATACTTTTAAATCATCTATTATGTATCTCTTAACTAGGAAAATAAGTTATTATATACATATGAAAGATTCTATAATCTTATATGAGAATGAAATGCATAGCAAACTTCCTTTAAAGGGTATTTACACTGCTTTGTATGATGGAGATAATTATTCAAAATAATAATAAAATTTATGATTTCATCGTTATAGGTGGAGGACCTGCTGGATGAGCAGCAGCCATATATTCAACTAGGGCAGGTTTAAGTACTGTTGTAATTGAGAAAAATGCACCTGGAGGAAAATTAATTAACATTAGTACTGTTCATAATTACCCAGGTAGCCCTGAGATTGATGGTAAAAACTTAGCTCTTAATATGTTCACTCAAGCTACTGAATTAGGTACGGAGTATGTCTCTTCAGAAGTTACATCTTTAACTAAGGAAAAAGATATTTTTATAGTAAAGACAACATAAGGTCGGATGAAGATCAAGATTAAGATGAAGATCAAGACGTTCTGCATCTATATTCTTATTCATATTCATATTCATATTCATATTCATATTCATATTCATATTCATATTCATATTCATATTCATATTCATATTC
>JABSQC010000119.1 GCA_013214845.1 Mycoplasmataceae bacterium | reverse complement strand
TCTATTACAGCGGCAAGGGTTTCTGCTGAAAAATATGAAAACCAAGTTTTAATAGTTGCTCAAAAAAATGTTGATTCTAAAAAACCAACAATCGAAGATATATATGAGTATGGAACATTATCTCAAATAATAGAAACAACACCATACGATGACGGTACTGTTCAACTACAACTTGATTCTATTGATAGATTTAAAATAACTGATTTATCACTAGAAGATGGTTATTATGTCGCAACTGGTTCAGTAAAATTATCTGAATTTGGTGATGAAACAAATGAAAAGCAAGCTCTTTTAGAAACATCAGCACTTTTAAGATCTAAAGTAGGAAGTAGTTCTATCATTCTGGCTAGTGAAGATATACAAGATTTATTTGATAATGAAGATGGTTCATTAGTAGTTGATGGTATTGCAAATAATTTTGATATTTTATCTCTAAAACAAAAATATAGAATTTTATCTACTTTAAATGTTACTAATCGTATCAAACTATTGAATTCTATTTTAGAAAGTGAAATAAAAATAGAAAACATTGAAGAAGGCATTAATAGCAAAATTAAAAGCAAACTTAACAGTCAACAAAGAGAGTTCTACTTAAGAGAGAAATTAAAAGCTATTAAAGATGAATTAAATCAATTAAATGGATTTAAAGGTGACGCTGAAGATGTTCAAGAAAAACTTGATTCTAATCCTTACCCTAAACATATAAAAGAAAAAATTGAAGCTGAACTAAGAAGATTTGATCAAGCTCCACAAGGTTCTGCTGAAGCTAATGTTATAAAAAACTATATTGATCTAGTTATGGATCTTCCTTATTGACAAAAAACTGATGATAATGTTGATATTAACAGAACAGAAAAAATACTTGATAGAAATCATTATGGTTTAGAAAAAATAAAGGAAAGAATCATAGAATACTTAGCTGTAAAACAAGCTAATCCTGGTGCTAAGGGACCTATACTTGCATTAGTTGGTCCTCCTGGTACTGGTAAAACATCTCTTGTAATTTCAATTGCTGAGGCATTAGAGAAAAAATATCAAAAAATTGCTCTTGGTGGTGTAAGAGATGAAGCTGAAATAAGAGGTCATAGAAAAACCTACATTGGTGCTATGCCCGGTAAAATAATTACTGCAATGAGAAAAGCTAAAGTAACAAATCCTCTTATTCTTTTAGATGAAATAGATAAGATGTCATCTGACTTTAGAGGAGACCCTACTTCAGCAATGTTAGAAGTTTTAGATTATCAGCAAAATTCTAAATTCCAAGATCATTTTGTTGAAGAAGAATATGATTTATCAAATGTAATGTTTATAGCTACTGCAAACTATTATGATGAAATACCTGCTCCATTATTAGATAGACTAGAAATAATTAATTTATCATCATATACTGAAAATGAAAAAGTAGAAATTGCATCAACTCACTTAATACCAAGAGTTATTAAAGAAACTGGTGTAGATAAAAAGAAATTCAAGATTTCTAAAAAAGATTTATCTTTCTTAATAAGAGGTTACACTAGAGAATCTGGTGTTCGTGATTTACAAAGAAAGATAAACACTTTAGCCAGAAAAATGATAGTTTCTGAACTAGAAAATGATAAGGAACCTATAACAAAACTAGATAGACAAACTATTGAAAAATTACTTAAAAAACCTCCATTTTCTAATGATAAAAGAGATAGTAAACCACAAATTGGGGCAACAACTGGATTAGCCTGAACTTCTGTAGGTGGTTCAACATTATCAATAGAAGTTACATTATTTAAAGGTAAGGGAAAACTAATACTTACTGGTTCACTAAAAGATGTTATGAAGGAATCTGCTTCAATAGCTTTTGGTTACATAAAAGCCAATGCAGCTAAATGAAACATAGATCCAGACATTTTTGAAAAAAATGATATCCATGTACACGTTCCTGAAGGTGCCACACCCAAAGATGGACCTTCTGCTGCAATTTGTTGCGCACTGTTATTGGATTCATTAGTAACTGGCCAAAAAATAGATCCACTATTTGCAGTAACCGGAGACATGA
>JABSQC010000118.1 GCA_013214845.1 Mycoplasmataceae bacterium | reverse complement strand
TTTATCAAAAAGACTTATGTTAAGGAGACTCGCGGCGATGTTTATGAAACATGGTCATTCTGTAAAGAGATTTTTTCAAATCAAGAACCCAGTTTTATGCAGTATGAAATGGCGTTTCCCTATACCTATAATACTAGTTCTACACCAGAGATGTTAGAAGGGTTTCCCGACTTTGTTAATACAAAAACAGTAGTCATAAAACCCTTTACTACCGAAGGTAATGCAGAAGGTTTTGAGCATGACGTAGAAAACAATAGATTTTGGTCAACTGAAAAATGGGTTTGTCTTATTGAAAGATTAAAGAATGACGGTTTCTTTCCTATTTTTATCGGATTGAAAAAAGACCTTCAAGATTTACCAGAACAATGCCAAAAGAAAAATATAGACTTTTTAGATTTTACTGACAGGTCTATTGAAGAAACCATTCTAGTAATCAATAACTCTAATGGGTGTATAACAACAAACTCATGGGAGTGGAATATTGCAGCGCGCTGCGGCCTCCCTACTATTTGTGTTTATTTAAAAAACCACTTCTTTCTGCCGGTTCATGTTCCACAAGAACCATCACCAATATGGGATAATCTGTATGTAGAAACAGATACATTTAGCCAAGAGCCAGAGTCTGCTTATCCAATAGCTGATGTTTTCAACTTCATTACTTCTCATAAGAAAAAGCCTGATGTTGATTATTCTATCGCTATGATTACATATAACGATATGGATTGCATTGAAGACACATTAGAAAATGTGGCTCCTTATATTAAAAAAGACTTTGTTGTAGTAGATGGTGGTTCAACTGATGGCACTTTAGAAGTTTTGAAGTCACACAAAGATATTACACTACTAGAGAATAAGTGGGAAGATAACTTTGAAACTCAAAAGAACTTTGCTTTAGATGCAACTACACAAGAATGGCGTTTGTTGATTGATGCTGATGAACAATATGAACATCTTTTTTGGAATCAGTTATCTTGGCACATAGCGCAAGCTGTAGCTGATGAATCTGATTGCGTAAGTGTGCCTCGTATAAATATTGTTGATGGACTAACCCAAGATATGGTTGAAAGAAACGGATGGAAGCTTTCACATTTTAACTGGATTAACTATCCCGATTATCAGCAACGTCTTTATAAGAGAAACTGTAGATATGTAGGGCAAACCCATGAACGCATTGTTGGGGCAGAAAAACCAACCGCAATAATGGGTCAGCATATTATTCACAGGAAGAGTGCTTCACGACAGGAAAGAGGTCTTAAAAGAGAGCATGATCAATATGTATTGGCAGCTAAAGATGCTAAACAAAAACTAGATACTAGCTCTAATATTGTTATACATTGTGTTGAAAGTTTGGCCGATGATGATAGAGTGAAAAAGTTAGAAGATAATATTCAGTTTCTTGTAGATAATAAAAATGGATTTTGTCATGTATTAGCCACGCCCTCACATAGTGACTTGACAAAAGAGGATGAATTTATTAACTTATTAGGAGATGATAATATAATAAGGTTTGCCAGTATACCAGAATTATTATATATCTTAGAAGAGGTGAAGCCGTATATCATTCATATGCAAACTGATATTGAAATAGAAAGCAATATCGGAAACGCCATTAAGAAGAAGTCTAAACATTTTATAGAGAAGTATTTAGACGGCGCGCCTGAAGATAGTTTAAAGTTTTATAAGGCTATAGGATAAAATGACAGACTTAAAAAATGTTCATCATATATGCATTGGTTATGATCAATACATTGATCTAATGTTTAACAGAGAAATAATTCGACATAACTTTGCTCATGGTAGTGACTTGTGGCTTACTGTAGTTTATAATGGCGATCTTGATAGAGTTCCATCGGGGGCTGGAGAAAATACTTTTATTAAGATAAGTGATAATAGAGGTTACGCATATGGTGCTTTAGATGCTATTAATGTGGGGCTTAACTTTGCACTAGAGGGTTATAGAGACATTATAGTCTTGACCAACTTCGATGGTTATTTCTTTTCTGAGGAAAAATATCAAATTCTTTTAGATAAGTTTATTGAAAGTGGAAAGCCATTTAGCTCTGGTTATCATCAATCAC
>JABSQC010000117.1 GCA_013214845.1 Mycoplasmataceae bacterium | reverse complement strand
TTTTTTTATAAATTCTTTTAATATATCATTTATTCTTTATTTTTTTTAAAATTTTATTTACAGGTCCTGTTAATATACTAATAATCTCAGCAGTACTCATAATTTCATTATAAACGCAATAATTTCACTCTTATTAAACGTAAAAAATTGACGTATACTTCTTGCTATAATTGTCTAATAATTTAACTTCTATTGTGCTTTTTACAATTTTTATATATAAAGATAATCCTATCCCTATACCAATAAAAAATGTAAATATAGTTATTATAGTTTTTTGTCAGTTTTTTTATTCTTTAACAACTTAGTTGTATAGTCATCTTCTTCAATTAAAGCTCTTGTTTTGTCTGATAATTTCACTATTGCAGGAGCAAATCTTTTTAAAATAAAAGATGCTCAGGGTATTCCTGTTGCTTCACCAAAAGCTTCTGCAATATGAATTATCTTAATTTCCTTTATGTCTTTTTTAAGGTCTTTAATATCCATCTTGAAGTTATTAATTTCCCTTAATATCTCAGACAAGTCAGTTTCCATTCCCAAAGCTCTAAACCTTCATTCTTTAAACTCTTCTAAATGACTGTCTAAGTTTTCTAATATATAATTATCAAGTTTTTTAGCATCATATATATTGCTTTGTATTTGGTACTGTTCATATAAAGTTCCATCAAAATATTTTTTAAGTTTCATTTCATTGTATGGATTTAAAAGAAAGCTAAATAAGTTCATTCCAGAAACACTGTTATTTCTACTTATAACATCGTATCTTATAAATTCTCAAATAAATTTTGATGAAGGGTTTAATATAAAAGCTGTTGGTCTAGACTGCTTTAGTTGATCTTTGTAACCCTTTAATATATTTTCATATGTATTTTTTAATTCGTTAAAATCTTCCCTAGAAGAAGATTTTACCTCTTCTGCTCATTCTATAAAGTGTTCTAATTTAAATTCCATATTATTTTAATTATATTTAATCTACTTCATTCTCAAATCCATTAGCTCATAATCTAAATATAATTTAGAATCAACTGAGTGATCCTCTATATTCTTTATAGAAAATTCAACTATTGATTTAATCTTTTCTAATTCATTATCTTTAACCAATCTATTAGAGTGAAATAATATTATTCTTTTTATTTCTTTATCTAGATCTAGTTTAGAAATATACTGTAAACATTCTTTATTTAATGAAATGTTATATTTAACAAGATATTCTTTATCTTTTAATGTAACTATATCTTTAAAGAATTCTTCTCTTTCAATCTTATATTCGTTTAATTCATCTATTTGTTTCTCTTTTTTAAACTTTATGCTTTCTATTTTATGTATTTCCTTCTCTGCTTTTAACTTTTTTGCAAAAGATTTGTATACATCTACTATATTTCCACCATATGGAATAAATAAAGAAATAAAAAATATAACAATTAAAAGACTTCAGACATATGCCGGAGTGTTAATTAATAACGTGAAAATTAGTATTAACACGAATATTAGTATAATAATTGCTACTTTTACGCTCTTCATTTTTTATTTTTTAACACTTTTTTAAAATTTATTAAAAATGGTATATAAATTAAGTGCATAGGAAACTATGCATATAAGTTTTTTCAGTTCATTATAGAGGCTTCGGCCTCTTTTTTTATTTAATGAATTATTTTTAACTTATTTAAGCTTAGTTTTAATAAGTTTTATAGTTTCCTGTGGACTTGCTCCCCCTTTAGTTTCTTTCATAACCTGTCCCATAATCATCTTTTCTATTCTTTCAGGTCTTGATTCATATTCTTTGGAAATCATATCTTTATTTTTAGTAATTAGATTATCTACTATTTTTTCAAGTTCTTTAGAATCAAAACTATTCTTTTTAGAATTGTTAATTACTTTATCAGTTGTAGTTTTAGATAATAATAAATTTAAGATATTTTTATTAGCTGCTGAACTATCTATTTTACCTTTAGCTATAGCGTTTAAGAATTTAACTAGTTCATCTTTATTATTAGTTAAATTATCTAAACTAACAGCATTAGAGTTAATTAATGAAAATACATTATTAGAGACAAAAATTAGTCCTTTTTTAGGATTATCTAGCTTAGATATTATACTGTC
>JABSQC010000116.1 GCA_013214845.1 Mycoplasmataceae bacterium | reverse complement strand
ATAAGAAGTTTTCTGGCAGTATAGCCGCTTCCACAACTCACCGTAACATACGAACTGTCGAATCATTACGCCAACTGGCAGCTGAACTTCGAGTCATAAGAAATGACTCCAACTACTGTGAAATATGTGTTAATTACATGGCTCCAGTGAGATCTTTTATTTCACTATTTATAAATTTAATGTCTTTTTTATATTTGCGAAATTCGAGTGTAAAAGTATTAAAAACTGTAAATCATGGACTGCCAACCTTTAAGAAGAAAGAAAGATCGGCTTCTTCTCTTGGTCTGGGAAGGAAAAGGTATTCTTTATTCGAGTTCATGAAAAAAGTATATTATTTTCTTTGGGCGAGAATACCTACGCCTATGAGTTACCTTGTGACGCATAAGTTAGTTGCTGGTAGGTATTATGAGTCGGCAAGTGATGAAAATAAGATTAAAGTAATAAAAGGGCATTGCCATAACTACAATAGGTATGTTTCATCTAAAACAAAACCTACTTCAGCAAGCACATCATTAGATACGATTGTTTTCATAGACACACCGGGCCCTTTTTTCAGTAGTGACCATGTACTTACTGGTGACAAAGTACATAAGACGGTGGATATATGGTATCCGTCACTGTGCCGCTTTTTCGATAGGCTCGAATCTATGTATGATGCAAAGGTGGTTGTGTCAGCTCATTATTTAAGTGACATCAGCAAGCTACCTGATATCTTTGGGGGGCGAGAAGTATTTTATGGATACACGAATAAGCTTGTGTCTGAGTCCAAGCTTGTAGTGACAGAGCAAAGCAGTGCTACTGCCTTTGCAGCCATTTATAACAAACCCGTGATGTTTATTTACTCAGATGAATCAAAAAGTGATTCTGTAGTCATGCGGTTTTCTGATAACATGTCGGAAATCTTAAGACAACCAAAAGTTAATATTAATAAGATAGATGAGATACCATCAATACTGCCAGTCGTTGATGACATGACATATCAAAAATATAGACACCAATGGTTAACGTCTGATCCTGAAGGCTTAACGAATGCTCAACATATCGAAGTAGAAGTGCTAGAACAATCCTAAGGGCAGCTGTAGGATTGAAGTTTTCTCGTAATATCTATATCTAAGGTTGCGTGAGATATCTTCCTTGTCATGGTAGAAAAACCTTGGCCGCCTAATAAATTGCATGCCCGTTTTAGAATTGTAGCGAACGCAGGCATGACACTTTGTTAACTTTTATAAGTATTAAAAACTCATTGAAAGCTAATGGTCATAGAGACCTTTTACTTTTAACCTCGATTATTAATTAGATGGGTTACAGTGAACGAGCTCATGCGAAAAGGGTGCTACAACGGTACTTTACCGTAAATCAATGGAATGATTAGTTAGCTGGGATTACTGGTTGAGCTAACTGAATGAGTGAATTACAGATTATAGCTAGTTAATTTCTAGATTAATATTATCAAAGTAAAGGTATGTGGAAATGAGTGAAAAATGGATAGATACACAAGTCAGAATGAACATAGCCCAATTTGATAATGCTATGGAGTTATATTATCCGGAATCAGCTGGATATATGCGAGATGCAAAAAAACATATTGTACGTTTATGCGAAGAATGTAATTTTTTAGATGCAGTGAAGCTATTAGACTGGAATGTTTATTTAAAACCTAATGCCACTGTTTTAGATTTGGGCTGTGGAGGAGGCTGGCTAACAGCTTATTTATCATCGTTTGAAAATGTTGAAAACTTATATGCCGTAGATTCGAGTCATTACTTTATTAGTGAAATGATGCCTGATGTTGTGAAGCTAATGAAGGGATCGTTAGAGAAAGTTAAGTCCATAGAGGGTTTTTTTTCACCATTATTATTTGATGATGGTTTTCTCGATGTCGTGGCCGTTTCATCTGCACTACATCATGCAGATAATTTAGAAACTGTACTGAAAGAAATTCGAAGAGTATTAAAAAAGGACGGATACTTAGTTATTGCGAATGAAACACCTTCCTCTCATTTACGTCATGTCTACTCATTAACAAAGGCGTTTGTGAAAATTTTATTAAATATGACATTGGCGAAATATAAAGCAGTATCACCATCTATCTCATCTAGTGGATACTTAAACGAACCTTATCTTGGAGATA
>JABSQC010000115.1 GCA_013214845.1 Mycoplasmataceae bacterium | reverse complement strand
TCTCATTAAGCTCTCTATCTTTTTTTATTTTATGTCTATTTTAATTTTTTTCAAAATTACTTAAATATATTAAATTGTATAATTTAATTATGAAACGTTTTAAATTATGATTCTATACAATAAATAAAACGCTTTTATTTAGTTGGACTTTTGCTATTCTTGCTGTTAATTCAGTTACCATAGCATTAATTTTTGCTTTACCATGAAGTATGAGTTCTGATAAAGTAACTCAGGAGAGTGAAAACATTAGTGATATATTTGATGATATAGATACTATAGGCACAGACCCTTTTTTAGATGCTGGCTTTCTTTCTAGTAGTTCTACTTCTCAAGAAACATATTATGTAATAACTAGCGAAGGTTACTTATATACATGAGGTTGAAACCTAAATGGTGAATTAGGTCAAGGTGTTGAAGATGAATACGTATTTTATCCTACATTTGTTAACCTAGATGGATCATATTATGATGCAAATGGAAATGGAATAAGAGATTACAATGAGTTAGATACTATAACTGAAGGAGACAAAGTTAGTGAAATCAAACACATAAATTGAGATCAGACAAATTCTTCAGCTGTAATGGCTATTAGTCAAGAGGGTTATTTATATATGTGAGGTGATTCAACTATTCTACCAAATAGAGATATACCTGAGTATAAATATTCTAGCTCTAAGACAAAAGTTAATATGAATAATATCACTTCACCTCAATTTGTTAATTTAGATAAATCATATGAAACAGATGACTTAGGAAATGAAATAACCGAAGTAGCTAGAGACATAGATGATATTCCGTACAAGGATTCTTCAAATAACATTATTGATATAAGAATACCTACAAAAACCGAAGGTGACAAAGTAAAGGATGCTGAGATTTGATATTCATCAAGAGATAAGTATGGTGGAACAATAATATCTGAATCTGGTGAACTTTATGGTTGAGGAACTAACATTGATAAGATTATAGATAGCTCAAAAGGTGAAAGTTATATATATAATGAATTAACACCCATAACATTTACTGATTCTTATACTGGTTTAAAATATGAAGATGTTGATGTAAGGAGTAATGGATCAGGCGCAAATATTGTTGCATTAGATACAAATGGTAAATTGTATGCATGAGGAAATTCAACAATAATACCTGGTAGTTCTTCAATAGGAAATAGGTATTTGATTAATCTACCATCAACATCAGCAAATGTTACTAGTTTTATATTTAATAGAACATTAGATGCACTTTTTATAATTGATAGTGATGGTTTCTTATATTCAATTGGTAATGATAGTAATGGACAATCAGCACAAGGTTGCAGACCAGGTGGGGCATCATCTAGCAGTCTTTATAAAGTTGATTTAGATTGTAACACAGCATATGATGATAATGATAAGGTTAAATATGTTAGTACTGCAGACCATTCTGGATTCTTAGTGAGCGAAGATGATTATCTATATTCTTTTGGTAGAAATAATCATGGTCAAGGTGGAATGGGTTCTAAATATGTTCTCCATAAACCACACATAGTAGATTTTGACTTAGATGGAACAACTGGTGATGATCCACTTGGAGACCCAGATGATAAAGTATCTATAGCAAGTAATGGTAATCCAAATACTTTAGCAGCTGTCACACAAAATGGTAAGTTGTACATGGCTGGAGACAATGAAGAGGCTCATGCAATTTTACCTGATACTAGTGATGATGCACTTGTTGCTAGTGAAGTAACATATGCAACACATGTTAACTTTGTAGAACATGAAGAGGGTGAAAAATATACTAATGTAAGTATCTGACGTAAAGGTGGAGTTGCCACTTCAGATTATTTAAACTTATACATGTGAGGAAGTTATGATTCTAATGACTCATGAACAGTGGAAAACTTAAGGTATGTAAATAAAATAACTTCTGAAGACTTTGTAAACAATGCAGTGCATTTAATATAATTTTCAGGTAGACATTATCTCATTAATAAGTCTATTTTTTATTTATTATGCATATAAATATTATTAATTTACTTATTTATTTTATAAGTTTATAATAAATTTATAAAATAAAGAGGTCTATTAAATGAGTACAATTAAGAAAATTAAGGATGCAGTAACTGGTTATACAAATAAAAAAGGCGCTATTAATAA
>JABSQC010000114.1 GCA_013214845.1 Mycoplasmataceae bacterium | reverse complement strand
ATGTTTCATTAAAATCTATTTTTATGGTTGCATGATTTTCACTAACGGCTCTGGATAACGATTCATCCGGGACAATATTTAAATTATATCTATCCCAATAAAAACATTTTGATTTATCTTTAAAATTTAAATATATATCTTTCCATTCCAAATCTTTAGAATGTGTATCAAAAAATAAATCAAAAAATCTCTCATCTATGGGTTGGTATCTAACGTCTAAGGTACTCCGAACTTTAGATGATATATTATGGTTGTTTCCATGTTGAGTGAGGACATTGAACATTAAAAAATCTCCTGTTTGAAAATTATCAGAAACCCATTCTTCAAAGTTAGTTGGATGAAATGCAATCATCTGATTTTTTTCATGAAAATATCTTTGTTCTGGAGGAATTTCTCCAAGAATATGAGATTGAGAATTTATTTTCATAGTACCAAGCTCTATGGGAACGTCTCCAAAAGGAACCCATATCGTCCACAAATCATTTGACATTCCAGCATACCAATGATCTTGATGCGGTAATGTTGTCAATCTGGGATTATTAGGAAAAATTGTCCTTTGAACTAATCTGGGTATAGGTATGCAATCTTTGCCAGTAATTATTTTCATTACATCATAAAACATTTTTTGATGCATATATGAATGTAAATCTTCCAGATAATTAATATCAGTAAAATATTCATCCGGGCCCACTCCGCCCGCATAAAACATATCTTGAAAATCTGTATTAAAATCCCCAGTTTCAGTAATATAATTATATTTTAATAAAATTTCGTCTATTTGACGTTTAACATTTAAATTCTCTTCTACATCTAAACATTGTTTGAAAAAAAGATATCCATACTCATCTGCAAAATTTTTAATTTCTGAAACATTTCCATTTTTCCAATGCTCACTACAATCTATGAATTTTTTTACCATAAAACATCCAGTGCTCGAGGATTCAATGATATAAAAAACTGGTATACATCATCAGTAAAGGCTAGCCCTTCGTGAGGTTTAATGGAATCATGTAAATATAGCCGGCCTGATTCTATATGAGATTCACTTATCATTCTTCCATCTTTTTCATAACGTATAACCATGCCGTTAGGATTAGTAGTGCCCCATAATTTAATCCATTGTGTTGGATGCCATGTATCTATATGTTTTTTAAAATGACCCAAATAATCCCATTTGAGTATGCAGCTTCTGTACATATAAGATGATAGTTCACTTAATGCGGATAGGCTAGAAATCTTTAATGCATCGGTTGGCACCTTAAAATGCTTTTCATTCACAATGCTGTCCATATCGATTTCCTGAGAATTCCATTCTTTCCATTTAATTAGATGTTCATCTGTCCATTCTTTATATTTGAATTGGGGATATTCTAATAAAAAATTCCATCTATCTAATGGATAACATGCAGGATCATTTTCTTTAAAAATACCATCTTCATTAATTAAAGGAACCGCATATCTTGGGAATTCTAAATGAACATCTCCCCATGGTATAAAATTAAATTTGGATATTTCCTTTACAAATATTTCACTATTTATTTTTAGCTTTGTAGGGACTAAATTTTGGGTATGATATGTGTAATATTTTTTTTCTGTTAAGACTTCCACGTTTCATTCTCTATCTGGGTTGATCTGGCCTTAAATTTTCCTGTATCGAGATCAAATATATCGCCCGTATTTACACCATCAACAAATAATGTATCTTCGTGTTCCAAATAATATGGTGATTCTTGAAAATTAAAAATAGAATTATTTGAAATCATTACGGGTGGAATACATTCTGTCGAGCCATATATGTTCCAAATCTTTTCCGCGCCGGTTGCTTTCATTAATGAAATATCTTCATCGGTAACTGGAGCAGAACCTGTAGAAAAATTTCTAACAAATTCAAGATTTGGTTTTCTTCTTTTAACAAGAATCCTCCATGTTCCGATTGCTAATGTAAGAACCGTTGGTTTAATTTCTTCTACAACATCCCAGAATTTCAAAGGCTCAAATTTAATATTTACTAAATAACCCCAAGTACTTACTTTTTTACTATTTAATGTCTAGTAATTATTTATCTATGTATATTATGTACTTATAAATGTACAGTATTTATTTATCCACTCACAGTACTTATTTATACATGTTCAGTACTTATT
>JABSQC010000113.1 GCA_013214845.1 Mycoplasmataceae bacterium | reverse complement strand
AGTAAAAAATCGATATATGCAATTATTAATGTAATTCCAACTGATTTGCATACACCAATTAGTGTTGATTCAACAATAGACTTTATTTCAGATATAAACGACTCTAAAGCAATAGAAATTTTAAATCATACCACTGCTCACGTATTTGCACTTGCATTAAAAAATATTTACCCAGAAGTACAAATAGCTATAGGTCCATCTATAGAAGGTGGATTTCACTATGACTTTGACTTAGGAGATGCTCAATTTTCAAGTCTTGAATTTCCTAAGATAGAAAAAGAAATGAAAAAGATAATTCTTAATGGTGAATCTATTAAGAGAACAGTAGTTTCTTCTAATGAAGCAAAGAAAAAATTTGCTAATAACCCTTATAAAATTAAGACAATAGATTCAATTATAGAAACTGGTAATAAAGAGTTTTCTATATATTCATTAGGATCATTTGATGACTTATGTAAAGGACCTCATTTACCTAAGTTAAGCTTTATAAAAGCATTTAAGTTAACTTCATTAGGAGGCGCATATTTTCAAGGTGATAAATCAAATAAAATGATTCATAGAGTATATGGAACTTCTTGATTCAGTAAAGAACAATTAGATAAAGAATTGGCTTTAAGAGAAGAGAGAAAGGAAAGAGATCACAGAACAATTGGTAAGGCTTTAAAGATATTTACATTTAATGATAAAGTTGGTAAGGGTTTACCAATGTGACTTCCTAATGGTCATTTTATTAAAGAGCAAATTAGAAGTTTTATATTAGAAATGGAAAGAAAATATGATTATCAACATATTTCTACTCCTGTTATAGGAAGTAAAGAATTATATGAAATTTCAGGTCACCTTGCCCATTACTCAAATGACATGTTCCCAATTATGGAAGTGGAAGGTGAAACATTTGTTTTAAGACCAATGTCTTGCCCTCATCATGCTATGGTATTTGCAAGTGAGCCAAAAAGTTATAGAGACTTACCATACAGAATTTCAGAGGAAGTACTTCAACATAGATATGAATCTTCAGGTTCTTTAATTGGACTTGAAAGAGTTAGAGCTATGACTCTAACTGATTCACATGTTTTTGTTTCTGAAGATCAAGTCCTAGAAGAAATTAAAAGATCTTATAAACTTATTAGTGAAACACTAGAAAGATTTAATATAGATATAGATTACATTGAACTTGCATTGCATGAACCTGGTGATAAGGAAAAATATCATAACAATAAAGATGTTTGAAAATCATCTGAAAAAATTCTTGAAGAAGCAGCTAGAGAAATTGGTATTAAGTATGTGAAAATGAAAGGGGAAGCTGCCTTTTATGGTCCTAAGATTGATATACAAGTTAAGACAGCTCTTGGTCATGTTATTACAATGTCAACTATACAACTAGACTTTGTTTTAGGAAGTAATTTTAAATTGAAATATAAAGACAAGGATGGTGAATTAAAAACACCGGTAATAATACACAGAGGTCTTGTAGGTTCATATGAGAGATTTATAGCAATTTTATTAGAGCAAACAAAAGGTGTTCTACCACTTTGATTATCTCCATTACAAGCTGTAATAATCCCTGTAAGTAATTCTTTACATAATGATTACTCTAAAAAAGTTAGTAAATATCTAACTTCTGAAGGAATAAGAAATAATATTGATGAGAGAAATGAAAGAATGAGTTATAAAATTAGAGAACTTCAGACATCTAAGATACCTTACCAAGTTATTATAGGTGACGATGAGCTAAAAAATAACACTATATCATATAGAAAATATGGTGAGAAAAAAACTTATTCTGTAGACATCAAAGAATTTACTAAGTTATTTCAAGGAAAAAATTTATATAATTAATTTACTTGATTATGAACGACAATTTCCTTAAAAATACTAACTATCTTTTAACAACATCTCAAGTTGAAAAGTTTCCTGAACATGAAATGAAAGAGATATTACTTTTAGGTAGAAGTAATGTTGGTAAGTCTACTTTTATAAATACAATAACAAATAATTCAAAACTAGCACACATATCATCTACACCAGGTAAAACAAAAGCTCTTTCCTTTTTTAACGTAGATAATAGCTTTATGTTAGTTGACGCACCAGGTTATGGTTATGCAAAAGTAAGTAAGGATCAAAAATGAAGACATGAAAAACTTAT
>JABSQC010000112.1 GCA_013214845.1 Mycoplasmataceae bacterium | reverse complement strand
GCAAAGATCGATAATTGAAAATGGTCGGTACCTCGGGGCTTTTAACGTCTACCATTTTTTAGTTTTTTTGGATCGAGATTTAACCCCCGATTTAATCCCCGATTTCACCCGAGATTTAATACCGACCATCCCTTTGCTCATAAGTACCACTCACCGTGGCAAAAAGCAACAATAGTTATCACTCGACTGGTTCTGGCTTCATTGTTTCTTTCTCTTTTCAAATTCTTTTACTTTGTTCCACATCGAATAATTTACAATAATGGTTATAATTAAATTCTATTTTATCTTTAACTGTTTTAATCTTCTTCGCAAATATATCAGGTTCCATTTGCATATAAGGTTCTATTGAACCACATAATCTACTTAGGCGTCTCCAATTCGGATCAAACACTCCACCGTCAAAACTATAATCAAATAATTCATTATATAACTCAAAACCTAGATCTTTTAACTTAGCATGCAGCCCTTGACCTCCCCAAACTAAGAAAGGTTTTTTGAATACAATAGGTTTCCATGTTTTTTCTGTAATAAAAAGAGTCTCAATAGTTGATTCTAATACTAAATCACAATTAGATTGATAATATTCTAATGGTACCAATTCCTGAAATCCTCGATGATCTGAATTTAACTCTGTGAGTTTTATTATATCAAGATTAGAAAATCCATTTTTACCCTTGTACTCTTTTAAAGGATTATCCGGATGCCACTTATAATCTGTCTCGTTAACTTTAGAATAAGGATAATTAGAATATATGAAATATTTATTAGTGTATAATCTATCTAATAATTCATACTTATGGTCTCTGGGTGCAGAACATAAACTTATAAAATTATATTTTACAGGTCCGTGAAGTACTGGACGATGATAATATATGTCTCTACTTTGCATGCTTATCTCTGTTAAAAAAGAATAAGGTGCATATACTATTTTAAGTTTATCATTCTTCAGATTACCATCAGCAGTGTGATACGTTACTTTATTAGGTAAGTCTTCTAAGAACTTAATAATATCTTCTCTGAACACCTCCCATACATCATAGACCTCTATAGGACCTTCAACGTTTAATAAGGGTGTTAGATCTGGATTATTAACTGTCGGTGGGTTAATATAAAATTTCATTCATATATAAAGTCTACTAACTTATTTGGATCCGGATCATGCCGATTTTCGCCGGACTCTACATCACGAATAAAGTGTTCGTGAAACTTGGTAGGCAAATCTGTTTTATTAAAATGATTTGTCATTATATTACTTAATACTATATGATTACGGTGTGTAAAATGATTAATCATACCAGCATGATGAATAATTTCATCCGCCCATTCTTTTTTTGAATGATCAAATAAGGGAAATGAATAAAAATGAAACAAATCATCATTAAGAATTGTAAAATCAAATAACTCTTCTTTGTATACTCTACTAAAAGGATTGGGAGTCATACCCCATACACGAAAAACTATCATCGGCCAATTGTTTAATTTTGATAGAGCATGAAGATATGTAACATTCTTTAAGTTTTGATGATCGAATTCATCCCACATACTTTCATAAAGAGATGTTACACTAAATTCTTCTTCTGGTGTATAATAATATTCAGCCAGTTCCGGATTTCCTTCGCGTTTAGCCATCCAATCTTGATATGCTGAAGATGGGTCTATACTATCTTTACGGCTTCTTTTATTATTAGGATTTTTTGCACTATCTGTAGTTCCTTCTAACCAAGTCCAAGGAATTCTATATGTACTAGATAATACAAATACGAACTTAGGATTTGATCCAAAACATTCTTGCTCATAATGCCGGTGAAATTTTGATAATGTCTCGGGAGGACCTTCACCACACTTTCCATGATTATCATGTTCTTCATCTAAATTTTTAGAAAGCATTTGATACCAACGTTCATGGTCCTGCATTCCTAAACTCGTAGCTTTTTCATTTTCTACAAAACTATCACCATACAAATATATCATTTTTACTCATAAGAATTTGAAGACATCTTCTCTTGAATATTATAAGCTTTTTCACCATCATAATAATATAAAGATTGATGAGGAGACTCAACGGGGGTACTATTACTTTGATAATAAAATTGTCTTATGGCATATCTAGTGCCACTTGTTATTTCTGTTACACTATGTGGCGCCGAGTCATTATTT
>JABSQC010000111.1 GCA_013214845.1 Mycoplasmataceae bacterium | reverse complement strand
GTTCTATAATAATTATGTAAATTATTATGGCCCAGTGCTAACCGAAAAAACTTTGCAGCCCCTCCAGGACTGACTCTTGCTTACTTCCACATGTTGGACAAGTAAATTCTCCCTTATGTTTTAACTTGGGCATGGTATTAAAATAACCAATCAATTTCCCAAATTGTTGTTGATTTAAAGACATTATAAAATCTTCTAATTCTTGTTCTGTATAATCTCTTATATCATGTATTTCGTCGTCTTCCCAAATAGATTCTATACACGCCTTGGTGATTTCAAAAATAGAATCCATTTGTGATTCTTCGGGCGGTCTTGTCATTCTATCAATATCAGGATATTTTAATTTAACTTTTATTTTATTAGTAAGTTTTATTTCATCTGTATGATCTTTGTTGATTTCTAAACCAATTTTCTCAAGATTAACTTTAACCGGAGTTTCCCCTTCACAATCTTTGGTTTTTTGACAAGCCATCTGGATTTCAACAGTTTCTCCAACTGAACGTGCTCTTAGATTTAGAAAAAATAATTCAATATCAAAAGCGGGAAGTTTTTGAACATCAATACTATCATCAAGGCAACAATTACTGATAATTTCTTTTGTAGCTCTTACGATGTCCTCTGTTAGACCACCTTCAAGAGCTGTTAGTAAAATCTTTTCTTCTTTAACTAGAAAAGGTCTATATTTTATTTTATGATCCACACTATGTAATTTGAGTTCATAGGTAGGATTACTCACGACTGGTAATGCCATTATATCTCCATATTAAAAAAATTAATTAATTTATTCATCCTCTACAATCCACCTTCCTCACCAACTTCAAAATCTCCGGGGCCAGAGGCGTTAAAATCTATCCAATTTTTATATTGAAAATTCACACTAAATTTTCCTAATTGATTTATTTGATCCCAACCTAAAGCAATAGGATCAACATTAGTTGGAAAGGCTTCTAAATATTTAGCGCCGGCGATTGCATTTTCCTTTGACGGGGCGTCTGCTTGTTGATCAAACATCAATACCTCAATTATGCCCTTATAATCATCCTGATATCGAATATTTGCTGTTGCTGGATCAATTATATAATTCATCCATTTTAAAAATATATTTCTTGCACGCATAGAGTTTGTTACTATAAAGCTTAATTGAAGTTCGGGAAAAGTTGCTTCTCTTGCTAGCTTTCGAGTTGGACCATAATGTCTTAATTCCGAAGTAGCAATTGTTTTTCCCGGTAGCGGAGCAGTATCACATAGAAAAGATAGAGCTTCTTCAGAGCCGCTCCTAAGTCTATCTGGCATATAGATTCTTGCAACGAATCTATTTAAAGGAGCTATACCACCTTCGGAATCCATTTTCGATAAAAAGACGTCTGGGTTCATGATTCTCCGTTAAATTTTATATAAATTTTATAGAATGATGTTCGATTATATCTTTACTATCGCCCCAAACTTCAGCTTTTGTAACTCCTCCGCGACGAGATCTAAATTCCTCTACAGGTAAATGTAATGCGGTAGTCCATTCATTGGGTTCTATGTGAATAAATTGTGAACGAACATATGAACCTGTTAAATCATATTTATGAAGGGTAGGCTTAGCTTCTTTAAATCGTGTAAATCCTTTAATATCATTATATGAAATATGTAAATAAGCTTCTAATTCTTCTTCATTCAAAAACCCAATTAATTTTTTCATTAATTTTTCTCTTAATCTATAAGGGAGATAATGAAAATTCATTCCTAGCATTCCCCTGCCGCCATTATAAGGTTTTATTGGAATAACTAGTGGAAATATATCATAATATGGTAATTTCATTCTCGTTTTGGGTTGATAATGAAAAAAATACATTCTCCCTAATTTTAGTTCTTTTTCTCTATTACCTTCACTTATAATACTATAGGGATTTTTAATTGATCCAACTCTTGCAACTATCAATGAATGCCGGAGAAGTTCATACTTTTCCTTAAGCCATTCAACAGCGTCATCTTCTATATGTGAAAGTTTTCGTAGTGCCATATACTTATTTAGCGAGCAATTGATCTTCTGTTATAATTTTAAATTTCCAATTTTTATACTCACAAAATGTGGACGCAGCTTTCCATTTAGCTTCATTTACACCGTATCTTTTCATTTCTAATAAATACCTACCACCTTTCCTTTTATTCAAACGAG
>JABSQC010000110.1 GCA_013214845.1 Mycoplasmataceae bacterium | reverse complement strand
CAAATACTCTTTTAACGTTGTCCATACTTGTGTTGAGTCTGTTTAATGTTATGCGTGCATACTAAGTCGAGGTTAAAAATAACCGTTTTGAGATACTTACGTACAAGAAACCATGATAAAAACAATTTCGGAGCTCAAATCCCTTAGTTCGCAGAAGAATTGTAACCATTCATCTGCTACGTGTTATTGTTATATTCAATAAAATGTTTAATTTTAATGAATTCAAAGGCTGGATCTGTTCGTCGGGTTTTCGTAGTATTATTATACGCGAGCCTTGTGGGAGCATTAAGCGGTCATATTCTTGCTCTGATGACCCTTTAGGAAATATTGAAACAGGATTTAAATTATTTGATAAACTCATGCCTTGCATAACTGATAATTGTGTAAGTTCCGCAGATAGTAAAATTCCAAAAAGAAAACCTGAAAATAAATTTCCCTTATGGAAAAATTAAAAAATTTCTGTGCGCTTCCGTTTACGCAATTTACAGTTTCTTCATTTAATGAATATCAATTATGCTGTGATAATTTAGGCGAATCTAAAATGTTTAGTGATAAGTATTCTATTTTAGAATATTTTAATTCTGATTACATTAATGATAAAAGAAAAGCTTTTTTAGAAGATAAAAGATTAAAAATTTGTCAATCCTGTTGGGAGCGAGAGGATCGTGGGTTAAATTCCAGAAGAAAAGAAAGTTTAAAAAATGATTATGCAAATCAAGTAGAAAAATTTAAACAAGATAAAAAATTAGTTCCTAACAATCCAATATTTAAAATCAAATTTGGAAATTTATGTAATCTTAAATGTTTGATGTGCGGACCGCAATCTTCGTCAACTTGGGCACAACATAAAGAAAAACATAATGAAGGAGAATGGCCAATATATGAAAATACTTTTAGTAAGAAAACTTATGAAGATTTAAAAGAGATTTTACCATCTGTAACGAGGATAATTATTTCGGGCGGCGAACCATTAATAGACGATAGATATTATGAATTTTTAGAATGGCTTATTGGCCATGGATTTTCAAAAAGAATAAAAATATATACTCTTACTAATGCTACAAAAATTCCCAAACATTTATTCCAATATAAAAAAGCATTTAAAAAATTACATTTTAATATTTCTATAGATGGGATTGATAAAAAAGAAGAATATATTAGAACCGGAACTATTTGGAAAAAAAAGATTGAGAACATTAAAAAATTACAATCAAAATATCCTATAGGATTTGAGGTTACAGTTCAAACATTAAATGTTGGTTACTTAGATGAGATTCAAATTTATTTAAAAGAGAATTTTAATATAATGTCACCTTTATCAAATATATTAGTAGTTCCTAATTATTTCGCCGTTGATTGTTTACCAAATGCAATAAAACGGGATTATCAAAATAAGAATCAAAGATATATTTCTGAAGATATATTAAGTTTATTAAAATTAACTATTCCAGTTGATAATAATATTTTTATAGAAGGAATGAATTTTCTTAAATTATGTGATAAAAGAAATAAAACTAATTTACTTAATGAATATCCGGAGTTTGAAAGTTTTTATTAAATGTATATTTCAGATCAAATAAAACATATTCATTTAGAACCAACACAAAGATGTCAAGCACAATGTCCAATGTGTGACAGAACAAATAATCGGCATATGAAAAATGCTGAAATATCTTTGAATAATTTTATGAGTATGGTTGATATAGATTTTGTTCATCAATTAAATTCTTTATTGATGTGTGGCAATCATGGAGATCCAATTGTGTCTAATGATACTCTTTCTATTTTTAGATATCTTAGAGTTAATAATCCCAAAATGTATCTTCATATGACTACAAATGCCGGTGCCAGAGATGATGATTGGTGGAAAGAATTGGTTTTAATATTAGGTTCTAGAGGTAAGGTTTCTTTTAGTGTAGATG
>JABSQC010000011.1 GCA_013214845.1 Mycoplasmataceae bacterium | reverse complement strand
AACAATTTTGGCTTACGCAACAAAAACAGGAGAAATCCTTTACGTTGGTAAAAAAGCTTACAAAATGATAGGTAAGACACATGAAAACATTACATTAGTTAGACCTTTAGAAGCAGGGGTTATTTCAGACCTTGAAGCTACTCAAGATTTACTTGAATTTGTTTTCAGAAAATTCAGAATTTCTGATTTATGAGCAAACGCTATAGTTCTTATTGCAGCACCATCAGGTGTTACTGAACTTGAGCAACAAGCTTTAAGAGAAATTACATATAAAATGGGTGCTAGATACGTATTCATTGAACCAGAAGCAAAAATGGCTGCATTAGGAGCTGGAATAAACATTTTCAGACCTAAAGGATCATTAATTGTTGATATTGGTGGAGGAACAACTGACATCGCTGTTGTAGCAGCAGGTGATATCGTTGTATCTGACTCAATCAAAATTGCCGGAATGGTATTTGATGAAGAAATCCAAAAAATGATTAGAACAAAATACAATGTTATGATTGGACTTCTTACAGCTGAGAAAATCAAATTCTCACTAACATCACTATTTACAACTGATCAAGAAACAAGAATTGGTGCTTATGGTAGAGACGTTGCTACTGGACTTCCAAAAGTATTTGGGGTTGATCCAGAAGACGTAAGAAGATCATTAAAAGAAGATGCAATACCACGTGTTGTTAATGCTATTAATGAACTACTTGAAGTTACACCACCTGAACTATCAGCTGATATTAAACAATCAGGTATTACACTATCTGGTGGGGGAGCTCTATTTAGAGGAATCGACACATACTTGGAATCAATATTTAAACTTCCAGTTACAATCGTTTCAAATCCACTATTAGGTGTTATAGAAGGTGCTAAATTGTATGAAAAAGAAATCATTCAATTAGTACTAAAAGATGAAGATAAAGCTTCTAAATAATTAGTAGTTTTATTTGATATTTAAAAATAAAATAAGGAGAAATTTAATTAATTATGGCAACATCAATTAACATTAAAAATACATCCAAAAACTTAGGGAATTATATATTCTCTAAAATACCTTATGTTTCAGTTGATTTAGGTACAACTAATACAATTGTCTACATAAAAGGAAAGGGTGTAGTATTCAATGAGCCGACTGTTATGATTAGAGATCTTAGAAATGGGACAATCTATTCATACGGTAAAAGTGCTCTTATAATTGAAGAAAGATTAAACCGTAACTACTCTTCTATTAGACCTTTAAAATCTGGTGTTATATCTGATTTTAGAGCTACATATGAATATTTAGAACAAGTTATACTAGATGTATTCCCTTCTACAAAAGAAAAAGGGGTATTCGTTATGGCTGTTCCTTCAAGAATTACTAAACTAGAGCTAAAAGCTATGAAAGCTATTGCTCATAGATTGGGATTCCCATACGTATTCATTGAAGAAGAAGTTAAAATGTCAGCACTAGGTGTTGGTGTGGATATTTTCTCAAACAGAGCTACTTTAGTAGTAGATATTGGTGGAGGAACAACTGATATAGCAATTATTGCATCAGGAAACGTTGTATCATCAAGATCTGTAAAAATAGCTGGTAGATATTTTGATGAAAAAATTCAAAAATATCTAAGAGATAAATATTTAGTAAATATATCAATGCATTTTGCAGAGAGATTAAAAGTAAATCAACTTGACTTAACACTTTCACAAACAGATGAAAGAGCTAAAGAGTTAATTTACGTATATGGTGAGGATGTTATAACACGTCTTCCCAAAAAAGTTAAAGTAAAAAGATTTGAAATAGTTAAAGCTATTCTACCTTCAATAAGAAGAATAGGTATTGAAATACATGCTCTAATAGAATCAGCTCCAGCTCAATTAGTAGGGGACATTAAAAGAAATGGTATGTTCCTTGCTGGTGGTGGTTCACTACTATTAGGACTTGATTCTTACTTTGAAGAAAAATTTAAACTAGAAGTTTCAGTTGGAGATGCTCCATTAACATCTGTTATTGATGGAACAATGAAATATGATGATATTATTGCTGAAAGATTATCAGATTATGAAAACTGACTTGCTCTAGAAGAAATTTATTTAGGAGGATATTAAGATGACTAAGTTAAAAAAGAAAAATAGTAAATCAATGAGAGAAATATATAATTTACAATCTAAATTTACATATATTTCAATGGACTTAGGTACTGCTAATACCCTAATTTATGTTGAAGGACAAGGAATTATTTTTAATGAAAGATCAATAGTAGCTTACTCTAATACATCTGGTGATGTTTTAGCTGTTGGTGATGCTGCTTTTGAAATGAAAGGAAAAACTGTTAGAGGAGTTTACTTAGTAGAGCCTCTTCTAAATGGTGTTGTTGGTAACATTAAATCAGTATCTGACATGATTAGATATGCATTTATGTCAGTTGACTCACTACACCTTTTAAATGATTCAATATTTGTACTAGCATCACCTTCAAGAATTACACCTCTTGAAGCAAAAGGATTGGAAGGCGTTGCTAAAAATCTTGGTGCTAAATATGTTTATGTAGAGGAAGAAGTTAAAATGTCAGCATTAGGTGTTGGTGTTGATATCCACAGACCTTCTGGTACTCTAGTAGTTGATATTGGTGGGGGAACAACAGACGTTGCTGTTGTTGCTTCTGGTGATATTGTTGTATCTAAATCAATTAGAATTGCAGGAAACTACTTTACTGCCGAGATACAAAGACTAATTAAAGATCTATACAATTTTGACATTGGATTCCGTATGGCTGAAGAAATTAAAGTTAAGATTTCATCTGTTACAAATTCATTAATAGAAACTGATGAATTACTACCTATATATGGTAGAGATATTCATTCAGGATTACCAAAATCTATTTATGTAAAACCTCAGCAAATTAGAATTGCATTTGATGAAGGTGTAAGTAGAATTATAAATGTTATTAAACTAACTATTGAAGAAGTTGCTCCTGAGCTAACAGTAGACTTAGGTAAAAATGGTATCTTCTTAGCTGGTGGTGGTGCTTTAATTAAAGGACTAGACAAATATATTTCTAAAGTATTTGGAATTCCTTGTTATCAAGGTCAAGATCCATTGCTATCAGTTATAAACGGTACTATCGCAGTTAAATCTAGAGTTAAAAAAGTAATTAATATTCAAGAAGAATACGGTGTAGATACTAAGAGAGCTGAAGCAATCTTAGCTAAAAAAGCAGAAAAACACTAATACAAATTAGAAAAAATCATTACAAAAAGAAGCAATTTGCTTCTTTTTTTAATATTTAATTAAACAACTATAATAGTTATATGAGTGAAAATTCAAACAAACAAAAATATTTGTTTAGAAAGGAGAGGACACATACATATATAACAAGTGGGTACCATAGATTTTTTGTTGACCTGTTTCACTTTTTACCATGACTTTTTGTAGTAATGGATTCTATAATATTTGCTTTTGTAAACACAGACAGTGTTAATAGCAAGTTTCTAGAGGTTTTTATAATATTAATTGTAGAATTATTTATACTATATTTTTATTCAATTTTTATTGAAGTTCATGGACTTGCAAATATAATAAAAGCTTTAAAAATTAAGGAACCAGATATTAACCACGAGTCTAAGTCTCATAGTTGATTTACTTCAAAAATAGATCAGAGACATATATATTCTACTAATGTAACAATGAGGAAGAATATGAAATTAGATCACTCTGGCAACAGCACTAATTTAGTTGATAGTCATAATAAATTTGTAAATGGTAAAATGACCATGACTATGAATTCATGATTTGAGGTACTTACCTTAAGATCTGCTTACGTAGACATTGAAATACACCTTGATGACGGTTGAAAAATATGATCTTCTGAAGCCTATGTTTCATCAGCGGCAAACACTATTCGTTTTCTAGTAAAAAGAAATAGAGAGTTATCTCACAAGAGTTTGTACTCAGGTACATTAATATTTGATTCTAATAAGAAAAAAATTAATTATGTATTAGATAGTGATAGAGAAAAAATAAAGTCAGGGACAATAGTAATAAATAAATAATTAGTTAATATATTTGCATAATTTTTATTTATTTCATTAATGTATAATTATTTTATGAAAAAATTCTACAAAAATACTACTGATAAATTTCTTAGAAAAGCTTATTATTGTTCTGAAACATTTAATTTATTTGGACACGGAATTGTTAATGAAGATAAATTGTTAGCGTTTGAAGAAAAAGATGGAGAAATATCTATATATGAAAATTCTATAGATTCAGAGGTTTTACAATTATTAATTGACTCTGGTTATGTAAGAGTAGAAAATGTACCTACTTTAATGTTTTTAAATCATAGTGAAGAAACTCATAGTAAAGAAGAAACACTTGAAATGGGTGGATGAGAAGAAGTTCACTTTTTGAAATAAATTTTTTAGTAAATAACTTTTTAATATAATTAATTTAAGGAGTATATTAAATGAAAAAAACAACAAATAAAGTAACTTTAATAGGATGTGGAGCAGTTGGTTCTTCATTCATGTATTCAGCAATTAATAGAGGAATTGCAGAAGAATATGTTTTAATTGATGCATTTCCTAATGTAGCTGATGGTAATGCTATGGATTTTGAAGATGCTAATTCTTTTATGGATAACCCATATGTTTCTGTTAAATCTGGAGATTACAGTGAACTAAAAGATACAGATGTTTTAGTTATTACAGCTGGTAGACCTCAAAAAGAGGGTGAAACAAGACTAGAGATGGTTTCAGATAATGCAAGAATTATGAAGGAAATTGCAGAAAATGTAGTTAAATCTGGATTTTCAGGTATAACAGTAATTGCATCTAATCCTGTTGACATAATGACTTATGTTTATGCAAAAATTACAGGTTTTGAAAAAAGCAAGGTTATTTCTTCAGGGACTTCATTAGATTCATCAAGATTACAACATGATATAGCATCTAAAATTGGAGTTTCTCCAAAAAGTGTTCAGGCATATGTTTTAGGTGAACATGGTGACTCTTCAGTAATGTCAATGTCTAATGCTAAAATTGGAGGTGTTCCTTTAAGTGATTTCAAAAAAGAGTATGATTTTTCATCTAGCAAAGAGCTAAAAGAAATACAAGAAAGAGTTTCTAGAAAAGCATATGAAATCATAAATAGAAAAAGAGCTACTTTTTATGGGATAGGAGCTGCACTAGCGGATATAACAAAAGCTATACTTAGAGATGAGCATAGAGTTATGGCTGTTTCTCCATATCTAGATGGTCAATACGGTCACAAAGATGTATACGCTGGTACACCATGTATTATTGGAGATAAAGGTATTGAAAAGATACTTGAGTTCCCAATCTCTTCAAAAGAGAAGAAAGATCTTGATAAGTCAATAAGTGTATTAAAAGACTTTACTATAAAAGCATTTAATTCAATTAAATAAAGGAATTAATACTATATTTTATTAAAAAGGCAATGCCTTTTTTTAGTTTAATATTCATTTTTATAAACAACATATATTATGGAAACATATATTATTGGAAAAGTTATAAGTATAAACACAGATTCAGAAACTATAGTACTTGAAAATAGCTACAAAGGATATTATATAAGGTTGGCCTCAGTAGAAGGTATTGAGATTAATAAATTTAGAAAAATATTCATATATCATCATACTGACATTAAAGGTAGGATATCTCTTTATGGATTCGTATCATTTGAAGAATTACTTATTTTTATAAAATTTATTTCTGTAAAAAACATAGGTCCTAAAACAGTCATTAAATTACTAAAAAACGCAGGACCAGATGTGATAAATAAAGTTATAAAAAATAAGAATTTTCAAGAATTATCTAAATATGGAATCAGAGATAATCTTATTGAACCGATTTATGAAAAATTTAATTACTATGACGAAGCTAAACTTTATTCTAAGACAAAAGATACAAAAGATCAAATAGTAAGTAAGTTGACTAAGATAGGTTACAAGAAAGAAGATATAGAAAATGAATTGAAAAATTTTAATTTAATAACTGAAAAAAAATCAAATGTTGTAAAGGAAATAATAATTAATTTAAGTAATGAAAGTAGTAGGCCAAAATAGTATAGTAGAAAAATTCAATATTATCTCTGCTTTATATAACGATAAAAAAATTAGCAAAATACCTTCAACACTATTTATTTCACCTCCTGGTTATGGAAAAACAACATTATCAAATTATTGTATATCAATGTTTGGAAAAGATATTTTAAAAATACAAGGTCCTTTGCTAAAAAATAAGTCTGATTTATTTAATCTGTTGGGAAGAAAAAAAGATAGTGAAATTATATTTATAGATGAAATACATGCAATATCAAAAAATGTGCAAGAAATGATTTTTTCACTATTAGACTTTTCAAAAATAGAAATAAGTATTGGTTCTGGCATTGATCAAGAAGCATTTATATTTGAATATAAAAATTTTACATTGTTTGGAGCAACAACTAATCCAGAATTGCTAACTAATGCATTTGAAAGCAGATTTAGCATAGTTGAGTTACTTGAAGAGTATGATAATAAGTCGTTAATTAAAATTTTTGATAACTATATTTTAAGTCAAGAATTAAATTTCCATATTGATAGTGAAGTTGAAAATGAATTTATTTCAATAACAAATAGAACGCCAAGGGATGTATTGATTAAATCAAATAAATTAATATGATTTCTTATGTCAATAAAAGAAGATATTTTAAGTAAAAAAAATATAGAGGAGTTTAAATGTTTCTTGGGTTATGATAATAGGGGAATAAATAAAGAAGAAGAAAATTACCTTAATTTCTTATCTCTTGGTCCCAAGTCAATAGAACTAATATCTCACCATATGTTGAAAAGCAAACCTTATATTCAGTCTAGAATTGAGATTAATTTGATAAGAAACGAACTTATAAAGATTAGCAGTAGAGGAAGAGAAATCACTGAAAAAGGAAAAAAACTAATTAAATTAGTATAATTATCTTAATGGTAAAAATAAAGAATTTTTCTTTTAATAAAATAACAAAGATATTTGTTACTTACCTTTTTTTATTGGGTACTATTACAGGTATTATCTTTTCTTTTACTAATTATATTTATAAAGAAGACCAATATACAAATCTTGCTGGTCCTGAAACAACAACTGAATTTAGCAATAATTACGAGTTTTTAGTAGAAGTTACATCTTCTGGAAAAGCTATATCAGATGATGATCTTTATTTCTATGCAAATAATTTACAAGAAAATTTAAATTATCTAGGTTTTCATGACGCTTTAGTTAATATAGAAGGAGATGATTACGTAAATGTTGTTCTTCCATTATATGGAAACTCAGAAACATATACGGATTATTCTATAAATGATACAATTTTAGCTTTAAAGAACTTTTTAACAGGTGAAATAGAAGTTGGATTTTATGACTATAATGGTGTTTCGGTATTTGATGAAAAGGGTAATTATAATAACTCAGGAGTTAGCCCTTCATATTTACCTAACATGATAAAGCCAAACTCTGCTAAGGTTGTTAGCAATAATGGATATACAAACATTGAATTCGTTCCTTCAAATGGAGACAAAGGTCATAATGCCTTTGTAGATGCTTATGACTCTGTAGGTAACGCCGAGTTACCTGAAGAAAGTGATAGTTCAGCATCTTCTTCTACTGAGAATCCTAATTTAATGTATGTTTGAATAAACTATGATCAACTTTTATCATTTGTGGAAACATATGATAGTGAAGGTTTTAGTACCGCAGCAGATCTTTACACTTACTGTACTTCTTCAGATGATGGAACATCAACTAATTCTATAAAAGATGTTTGCAAACCATATTTAGTTACTGTTGAAGAAATACCGTCTTATACAAATCCAAATTTTAAAACTATTGAAATATCATCACCAAGTGGTACTTTAGACAAGGATTTAGTTAATTATTATAAAAATCAATTTGATATAAGCTCTAGAGGAATTAAAACCTCAGTTGTTAGATCTGGGTGAGTTGACCATGTTTATTCTAACCAACAGCTAGTATACTCATTTATAATTTTTGCTGCATTAATATTATTAATATTATTAATAGTTATTTCATATTATGGATTGTTGGGAACGATAATATCATTAAGTTCTTCTCTTATTTACTTATTTATGTTCTTAACTTTATTTGCTTCTGGTGTTCAATTCAGCTTTGCTTTATCTTTCTCAGTATTTGCATTTGTTGTAATAAGTACAATTATGATGGTTTATGTGGCAACTAAATTTAAAGAAAGAATGTCTTGAACTAAAAAAACTTCAACAAAGGCATTTAAGAAAACATTAGTTGAGTCAGTTCCAATTATTTCAGTTTACACAACGGTAATGCTAATATCTGGATTATTTACATATTTATTTGGTTATCAACAAATTGCAATGATTGGTACAGTTCTATTTACATCATCACTATTCTTTATTGCTGTATTATTATTAGTATTCATTCCCCTTTCATTCTATGTATTGAGTCATTTTGACAATAAAGATGATTCTTTAAAAGATAGTAAGTACCACTACATATTGGGTGTTATTACAAAAAATTACAAAAAGTCTAAAGATGGAAAGATTAGTTCTAATATAAAACTTCCTAAGTTTAAAAATTCATTTAAAATACTTACTTCTATTACAGCTATATTTACTGTTATGTTTATAGTATCTGCTAGTTTGCTAGGAACTGGTAATTGATATACAAATTACGATAATTCATATGATATTAACACATATAGATATGATGTTTTATATATTGATGGACAGGTAGTTACATCAGATGATGAAATAATTTCTAAAGGTGAATTAGAATCTTTATCATATATTAGTGATTCTCAAACTGAATATATAGTTGACATTTTCAATAATTATTCAAATGTTGAGGGATACAACCTTTCAGTTGAAGAATCTACTTGTTCAATCAGTGATATAGGAAATCCAGATTCAAGCTTAGGAGGAACAACTAATACGTGTGATGTTACTAGAACTCCTTCACTAGTTATATACACTGATAGTCAAATTAATCAATCTGAACTATCTAATATAGAAAAAGAATTACAATCATCTGGAGAATCATATGAATTTTCAGATGTTACAGGTTTATTTGTTTCAGATTATGTTGTTGATTATTCTTTAGGAAACGTTGGTATCATAATAGCAATATTATTTGTTATATTAGCTTTACTGTTACTAACTATATCTAAGTGAAGTGGAGCAGTTGCCTCTATGTGAGTTATGTTTCTTCAGACAATAGGTTTATTTGTAATATCACTACTTTTCTTTGTTCCTACAAATATTTATTTTGCTTATGCAATATTAATATCTTTTGTGGTATCTTCATTTATTAAGATTACTTATACATATCAGTTTAGAAGAGAAATTAAGTATTTAAATACTCAATTTAAAACAAAAGAAGATATTTCATTAGCTGTATCTAGGACTTCTAAAGAGACATTTAAGTTTACAATTCTTTCTTACTTAGTTTTAGCATTTGGAGGAATCGTTATTCTTGCTGTAGCTGGAACATCAATGTTATCATTTGCTATACCATTGATAATTGCTTCGTTATTAGGGATAATATTTGATTTATTAGTTCTTCCTATAATTATTTCTAAAGTAGAAACCTTTAGGCAAAATAGAAGAAAAACAAGTTGAGAAAAAGATATTAAGAATTCAAAAGATAAAGATAGTAATTCTGAACAATTAGTTGAGGGGATAAATTTTTAATGATAAATAATGTAAAAAAATTAATAAGAGATATAGACAATTTTCCTAAAGAAGGTGTAACTTTCAAAGATATAACACCAGTACTTTCTGATAAAGATGCTTTTAAGTTTGTTATTGATAAGATGGCAGAAATTATAAAAGATAATAAAATTGATGTAATTGTAGGACCTGAATCTAGGGGATTTATTTTTGGATGCCCGCTTGCTTATAAATTAGGAATAGGTTTTGTACCAGCAAGAAAACCCTCAAAGTTACCAAGTGATCATATTAGCGAAACATATAAAACAGAATATGGAGAAGCTACATTGTCAATTCACTCTGACTCTATAAAAACTGGTCAAAGAGTTCTTTTAATAGATGACTTACTAGCGACTGGTGGGACAATTAATGCTTCCTCAAAACTTGTTGAAAGATTGGGAGGAGAAGTTATTGGTGCTTTATTTTTAATTGAAATACTGAGCCTTAATGGAAGGAAAAACATAAGCAAAATAAATTACCAATCTCTTATAACTTATGACTAATAAAAGATATTATAAATTAGAAGAAATTCTTAACGGTTATGTAAATGAAGAAGGCATTTCTAGAATTAGACTTGCATATAATTTGTGTGAAAGATATCAT
>JABSQC010000109.1 GCA_013214845.1 Mycoplasmataceae bacterium | reverse complement strand
ATTTAAATCAGATACAAGATTTCTATAACCTAATTCATATATCATATTTGAATCTGATGAGTTTGGATCAGTTAAATATCTTATTCCATCTGTAGCATTATAGTAATTCGGATCACTAGGCAACATTATAGTAGAAGCAGATGTAGTATTTATGTCATTATAATATTCAGAAACATGAAGTTCATCAATTTTAACAATATGCATACCGTTTCTAGAAATAATTACTGGGTACTTCATACCACTTTCATTAGTTTTTCCAGTACTTGCTGTACTTTGAAGAGGTGTATCATAATATGTTTCTTCTATATCTAATGATGGGAAACTATATAGCATTTCTCTGTATTTAGGAGAAGAACCATTATCAATTGTTGTTGCTCCATCTAATTTATCCATAAATACAGTTGACATATGATTAAATCCAGCATCTGTAAATAAGTCAAATTTATTTTCAGCTAAATCATTAAAAGTATTTTGAGACATTCCTGTGTTGTCACCGTTATAGTATATAGTTTCTGTTATTGCACTATTTATATAATTATCATAGAAATTTGCAGATGAGATAGTTTCCATACTACCAGCTGGAGAAGGATCTTTCATTTGTATTTCATTGGGTGTCCCTGAAGTAAGAGTACCACTAGAATCAATTCCATTACCAAATATAGCTGAGTATAAACCTAAGTTAAACTCTTCCTGAAATCCTGTAGAAGAAAGCGAAAATAGTCCAAGTGAACCTTTTGATTCTGCTGCTGCTGTATCTGAATTATATTTATTTGCTGCATATTCGAAATCAAAATCATCTGTTGCTAAACTACCACCATTGTAATCAACATATAGTAAGAAATTATAAAATCTAGTAAAGTCATCTTGTGACATTCTTGCAACAGAATCGGAAATTACAGATGTTGATTCAGAATCTTCTGTAGTGTCTGTTGAAGTTGCATCACTACCATATGCAATAGTAAATAGTAAGTGACTTGCTTCAATAGGCATATACTCTTTAATATATATGTCAAATAATGGTTGAGTATTTGGTGTCAAACAAATCTTTGTATCGTCATTAGGATCACTAGTTCCTTTATCATTTACAGCTAAAGAACAATATCTTTGGTTATACATTACTAAAGATGAACCTGGATCTGGGTTATTAGGATCATAAGTATATGAACCATCTTTTTTAGTGTATTTTAAATAATTATCACTATTAGAATCAGTATTAATTACAAAATCATCAGCTGATGCTGATGCATCATTTTCTTCTCAATAAAACTCTGTTGAAACACTTGGGTCAGGACTAACATTATCTTTATCAACTACGACTCAATCAAAAGATAAAGTAGATGACACATAAGATAATAATGAATCAGCTAATAATGAATTTTTATATTCAGCTTCTGTTTCAAACCCTTGTTCGCTTATATATTCACTTCATGGGTCTTCTCATGACTTACCATAGTCATCTTTGTATTGATCTTTTAATTCATTTACTCTCTTATCAGCACTTTCTTCAGCTTTACTCATTTTATAAGATGAGTCTTTTATAAGTCCTTGTGCAGATAATTCGTCATAAACATATAGGATAGCTTTATCATAAACAGATTGATATTCTTTATATTGATACTTAGGATCATCTTCAGGTAATGGAATGTCAGTTAGATCTTCTCAACTTTGACCAGGTATAGAACCTTTGCTAAGTACAGAAGAACCACTTAAACCTAGACCTAAACCTAGACCTAAAGATAAAGCAAGAACAGATGCTAAACTTATAGAAACACCATATTTAAATTTCTTACTGCTGTTTCACTTCTCTTTGAACTTACTTTGTTTCTTATCTCTTTTTTTATTTATTTTATCTAAATCTTCTTTTTTAATTTCTGGGTCTTTTTTTTCAATTGATGCTTTAGAATTTTTAACTTCTACATCTACTTTTTTGTTGTCTTTATCTGAAATTTTATCTAGATTACTACTTGATGTATTTTTCTTAGTAGTAGTTTTAGTTTTTTCAGAAGTAGACTTTTTACTTTTTTTAGAATCAACGTCTAAAGAATTTTCTTTGTTTTTTGTATCTTTTTCGTTTTTGTCTTTTTCTTTCATATGATAATTACCTTTCTCTAAATTATACTATCTTAGCATATAAGTATTATCATATATGTATGAATAATCTAAATAAATTAGTAGAAAAAAACTTTAAGA
>JABSQC010000108.1 GCA_013214845.1 Mycoplasmataceae bacterium | reverse complement strand
ATAGAAATCAATAAAATCTTTGCTTAAAATTTTTACCAATTCATTGGGAGAAGGTGAGTTATTCACTTTTACATTATACTCATCTACTAAACCAAGATTAATAGTATCGTTATTATGCTTTAAAAAGTTTGCAACTTCTCTTTATTCAAACATTAATTTTCATAATTTCGTTTCATCTATTTCCTTATAAAAAATAGAATCTCTCAAGGTTCTAACTATTTTTTTAATTCTTCATACCTTAATTTTACCTTTTCATCTTTACTCAAGGATTTAGCAATTGCAATAAGGTCATTTAGGAAGCACTCAAAAAATACATCTAACAAAATAATAGTTTTTGAAGTAGCGCTCTTATCATTTGAAATTTTTATCATGCTATCATACTCTTCTCTAGTTCATTTGTGATGAGACATGTACCTATATTTTTTATAAGTTAATTCTCGTCCTAAAAATGAAATAAAAGGACTGCTATTTTCCAAAAACAAGAAATTATAGTACATTAAGTCACAAGATATACTTAAAAAATTAAAAAAACTTCAAGCGTACTTGCCTCAACATGCTTGCCTTCCTTCTTGTATTCGCTGCTTGCCTTTCTAATAGAATTTAATTCTCTATCTTTCATATATTAATTATTAACTATAAAACCACTAAAACTTTCTAGATTAATCTTACAACATTTTTACTCTAAATAAATTAATCAAGCTTATGTATCCCTCCAATTAAAATTACTTACTGTACACCAATAATTTAATTTAACTTATGTAACTTTCTTAATCAAACTTAAAATAAAGACAAACTAAATAAGTTGTTATATAAATACAAAAATTTCGTTTTTTTAAATAACTAATTTTCTAAGTCAAACTTTTCTATTAATATCTTATGAAAATTATTTATGTTAACTTTAGAAGCATTAACATTTTCAATGCTAGAACGTGAAGTAAAAAAATTCCCTTTATAAAAAAGTTCATTTATTTTTATGTACTCTAAAAAATCATTTAACATAGACATAACTAATTCCACCAAATCTCCAGAATTATTTATTGAAATAGAAGACTTCTCTTCCTTTAGTTCTTTGTGTTTATTCAAAAACGCGTTTGAGAGATTTGAGTTGTGTTTATTGTAGTTTGATATCTTCCTTAGCTCGCTCATATTTGTTCATAGTTTTGTGTTCTCAATACCTATGTAGTAAATAGATTGTATTATTTCATTATTCATTCCGTTAAATTTTTTTTTGTATATTTTTACCTTTGCTTGATCATTAATGAAGGGATCTAAAAAAATTAAATCAGCAACAAAATTCTCAAAGCTTTTATCAATTAATACAATAAAATCCCTTGTTATCTCTCTCTCAAAGTTTTTTCTCAATATAATTTCAAAAACATCTTTGGTTATCATATTATTAAGACTATTCTTTACGGTTTCATAGCTATGACTTGAACTACCTAAAAAATATCTTGATCATGGCTCTTCTCTAGAAGATAGTAAAAGGTGCAAATAATTGCAGACATCCTTAGAAAAAATTAAAAAAGCATTTAAAAGAGTTGCTTCTTTTAAGTTTGACATTTCTGCAATTCATTCTTTATCACTTTCTTTAAAAATAGACATTTTTACCTATATCTTAATTATCCACTATAAATTTACTTGACTCTTCTAAATCAATCTTAAAATACAGATACGCCAAATAAGTTTTCTTACAAAAAGATCTATGTGTATATTAATTGAAATTAAATTTTTCTTTTAAAAAGACCACATAATCTGCAAGATTTTTTTTAAAATCTAATACATCACCTCTTCTCATTTCCATGTCCATAAATTTATCAGCATAAAATTTATTGTTGCTTGCTATGTAATCACAGAAGTCTATCATTAATGTAGATGCTTCTAAGACAAAATGTAAAGCACTTTGAAAAGGAATCTTTGGCACACCTTTAATTTCTCCCTCATCTAATGCCCAATAATTAGTATTATTTTTATTATGTTTTACATAGATAGAATAATCATGAACGCTTTTCATTTTTTTAAACAATTTCAGGAGTTCCAAGTATTTTTGATATCTCCTTTGCAATCCTGTTTATAGTAAGTTCACTTAGTTTAACCTTTTGTCTAAAACATTGCATACTAATATCTTTATCTTTTAGAAGTATATAATAGCGAACCAGACCACTAGCAACAGACTGAGGTCTAGAACGATTTAATATCGAGGACTTATTTTTAACTTGATGATATATCTTAA
>JABSQC010000107.1 GCA_013214845.1 Mycoplasmataceae bacterium | reverse complement strand
AAATAAGAATTATCAAGATTTACAAAAGTAGGACTAATGTAATTTTCTGATTGACTTGAACTCTTAGAAGATGAATATTTATACTCAGGAGTTTCATTATTAAATAGTAATGTAGTGTCTCCTCACATATAAAGATAACCCTCTTGACTTATAGCAAAAACTGAAGCAGTATTAATTGCATTATTGTTTGTTCAAATCTTGTTTATGTGACTAACTTCTTTTACTTTATCTCCATCTGTTATAGTTCCTATTTCACCATTGTCTTTTATACCATTCTCATTAATATCATTAAATGATCCATCTAAATTAACAAATGTAGGGTAAGGAACATAGGCATCAGTTATTCCTAAACCTAGTTCACCATTGATGTTTCATCCTCAAGTATATAAGTAACCTTCACTAGTTATTGCATAATATGATTCAAGTTGTTCATTACTATTGGAAATAACTCCTACATCAATAAAGGTGTCATTTCCAATAGTATCAAATTCTACACCATTGGTTGTGTTGTTTTCTATATTTGTTACATTGTTTGTATTATCTATAGTATCTAAATATAGCACTGTAAAAGCGGCAGTTGCAGAATTTATTCCTAAAAAACAAATAGTTCAAATTCCAATTGTCTTCAAATCTAAAGACCTTCAGTATAATCTTAATTTAATGGTTAATTTACTCATGATTATATTTTATTAAAAATAATTATACCACTTTAAATAAAAACTAAACCTTTTTATAAATAAAATAGAAATCTTGGTTTTATTATTGTGTCGCTTTATATAAAAGGTCTAAGATATTATTTTAATCATGCTAATATAGCTGCACAAAGTAATTTGTATAAAATGCTAATACAAAGTTATTAATTTAATAATTTTTTTGCCTCTTGACTTGCTATTTTATTTTTAAAATTTTTATATTTTGATAGCAGGGGTTATAAAATCTTCCTTTGTTACCTTGTAAACAGTAGATAGTTCATAGGTATTAGTTCAGTCAACACCAGGAATATAACTACCTCAATAGTAAATATTTAAATAATCAGATGAAGCTATACCTCCAGAGTTTCAATAACTAGAGTGTGTATACTTTTCACCATCTTCGTGTTCTACAAAATTAACTTTTATTGGTTTAGTATTGTGACCATTTCTTATAAAAGGATCATCTGAAGTTTTTGGCATTCTTCCACTAGCTGCGTCTGCACCTCACATGTAAAGATCACCTTTTTTATCTATTGCAAGTGTATGATTTGCATTTGAATTATCTGCAAGAACAACTTTATCATCTTCTGTCTTTGTACCATCCTCACCAGAACCACTTTGCTGAATACCATCTCCATTAATGTCATTAAATGAACCATCTATATTAACAAATACAGGAATAGTTTGCTGAATCTCGTTTCCTTGTCCTGCTTGTCCTGATACATTATTTCCATACATATATAGATAGTCATCTTCCGTTATGAAATAACTTGTATGATCAGTAACTCCTGCTGATTTTACTTTGTCATCATCAATGTTTCCATTGCAATTAATATCTTGTCTATAAAATTTTTCATTAAATGGCTCTGAACCTCCTTCACAACCTCTTCCTGAATAATGAACAGAAGAAGGGTCTCCTATAGTATATAAGTAACCATCTTCATTTACTAAATTCATTGTGACAAAAGAAGGGGAGTAGTTATAACTAACTATTTTAGAACTATGAGATGGATCAGTAGTCATACTTGGATTAGACAAATCAATTTTTACTCTATCTGTTACACTTACAGCTGTTGGAATTAGAGTAGCATTACCTCACATATATAAATATCCATCGTCACCTAAAGCCAAAATTGTACTTTGTGTATTTTGAGTATACAAATCTGCCTCTACATAGCGAACATCATCTGTGATACCAGAACCATAATTTATTGGAGTTAAATCATTTACAAAATCATTTACACCCTTATCGTAATCAAGAACTTTATTAGTGTTTTTTCCTCAACCATATAAAACGCCTGATTCTGCAAGAACAACCCCACTGTAGTTGTCATAAGAATAAGCTTGAAAACTTACATCTTTAACTTTATCTCCTTCAGTCTTTGTAGGTATATTTACATTAATAATGTTATTGCTGCTGTCTTTATATAAAATACCATCAATATCACGGGCTGGTTCTTCAACAAAAGTTTTATCAGGGTTTTCTAAATAAGAATTATCAAGATTTACAAAAGTAGGACTAATGTAATTTTCTGATTGACTTGAACTCTTAGAAGATGAATA
>JABSQC010000106.1 GCA_013214845.1 Mycoplasmataceae bacterium | reverse complement strand
TTTCATGTGGTGGTGGTCGGAGCTGGAGCTGGACGGCGCCATTATGTGGAAGGATGACTCAAGAAGAAGAAGAAGAAGAAGAAGAAGAAGAAGAAGATTATTATGAGCTGGTGGTTGGAGCTGGAGAGAGTGAAGAAGAAATAATGGAAAATAATAATTCACAAGAACCGCAGCAGATGCCATTAGTGGATCCGCCGATACCCCTAAAATGAATAGCCAATCGAATAGCCAATCGATTCGAAATGTGAAGGTCAAGGTCGGAGAGAAGAAGAAGAAGAAGAAGAAGAAGAAGAAGAAGAAGAAGAAGAAGAAGAAATTCGAAATTGCCCAAGAAGCCCCTGAAGAAGGGGAAGAAGAAGAAGAAGATGATGAAGATGATGTTTTTTGATATTAGCGATATATTCATAATATATCGCTAATAGCAAAAAACTTCATCCTCATCTTGTGGTGGTGGTCGGAGCTGGAGCTGGACGAAGAAGAAGAAGAAGAAGAAGAAGAAGAAGAAGAAGAAGAATAATGGAAAATAATAATTCACAAGAACCGCAGCAGATGCCATTAGTGGATCCGCCGATACCCTTAGAAGGACCCTTAGAAGGACCCTTAGCCGGACCCCAAGTGGACCCTTTTTATTACCCTAGCTCCTCCAATAAAAAGGACAAAACGGGCAATGGACTTTATAGTAAAAATAGTTCCAAATTCAAACTGAAATCCAAAAATGATAGAGAGCTTTTTGATTTTCTCTCCTCTGGTGAACATTGAACATCCAGTATACTTTTTTTTCTTGAAAATGAGATAATCAGATTAGGCTTGACAAACTGATGAAAAAAAACATGTCACATTAAACTGTCAAAGCTCTCCAGAGCGAAATTGAGCATTTTAGAAAGTCGCGTCCATATCTCAAAATAATAAGAGCTAAACCGGTTTTGATTTTATAAAATCAATGTGGAGCCGATCCTCAAATTGGTCACGAGTAAAAAATCTCAAAGCTATTCGAGCGAAATTGAGCAAGTGTCAGAGTTTCTAAAATTCTTCAATTCCTTCATGGACTGTCCATAACTCAAAATAATTAGAACTCATCGATTCTTTTTTTTACTAACAAAATATGAATTTTATTTTTTTTAAAAATTCTTTTATTAAAATCTCAAAGCTCTACGAGCGAAATTTTCTGAAATTCTTTAATTCCTTCATGGACAATTTCCAAAACTCAAAATAATTAGAACTCATCGATTCTTTTTTTAGTAACAAAAGAATTCTAAAAAAAATAATAAAAAATGTTTTGTTAAAGAAAATTTTCGAGCAAATGACAGGTTAAATATTTAGACTTTAACTTTTTTATTCAGAATAAATGATATTAGTACATATATAAGAAAGTTTCATTTTTTGTTGGATTCAAATTCAATTTTGAATTTTTTTTATCTATTCAGACTATTCAGAAATATAATCTGAATGACTCTGTGACAAAATTAATGACGTCATGACGTCATTTTAATATTAAAATGACGTTTTTCAATCTTTTTATACAAGTATTATACATTATACAAAAAACATTTCGCTCGGAGAGCTTCGAGATTTTAGTAAAATAATTTTAAAAAAAATAATTAAAAATAAAATAATTAGTGAAATTTTTTTTCAAAATTACAAAAATTTCAAAATTTCTCTCCTGGTGGCCTGAAAATGAGTTAATCAGATTCGGCTCGAAAAATTAACCAAAATCAACATGTATCATCTCTGATAAATTATTTTTATTTACAAAGTTGCATACGGCTAAGACTTAAGGCTAAGCCATTTTATGCGACTCATTAAAAGTGGGTATAGTTTTTGTTAATAAAATGTTCATCGAGATTTTTTTAGTCATTAATAAAATAATTTTAAAATAAAAAATTAAAAATATTATTTTAACGAACATATTTAATTATCCCGTTAATTAGACGTGATGCACTACTAGCTAAGCCTGTAAAAAATCTTAAAATTCCCATTACTCAAAATAATAAGAACTAAATCGATTGGGTTTTATAAAATGAAATATTTTTTATTTTTTTTTTTAGAATTATTTTAATAATTAAAAAAATAATTGGATCAAAATTTTATTAGTAAAAATTTTGCCCTATGACTTGATGCACTTAATAAAAAAATTCTAAAAAAAATAATAAAAAATATTTTGTTAGTGAAATTTTTTTTGGGGTAAAAGGGTCCAACAGCACCAAGATGTAACCAAGATGTACCAAGTATAAGAACAACGTCAGGTCCACCAAAAAGGTGACCAACAGGCTCGGAGAGCTTCGAGATTTTAGTAAAATAATTTTAAAAAAAATAATTAAAAATAAAATAATTAGTGAAATTTTTT
>JABSQC010000105.1 GCA_013214845.1 Mycoplasmataceae bacterium | reverse complement strand
AATATTAAATTTAGTCTGTTTGTACATAAATGGAATATTTATTGGGTCTCTTGTAGTTCCAGGTATAGATGAGACAATCATTCTTTCTTCACCTAAAATGGCATTAGTTAGTGTAGATTTTCCTACATTTTGTTTACCAAATAATGCAAACTTAATTGCTTCACTTTCAGCTTTGATATTGTTTCAATCAATACCCTTGATTATTTCATCATATAGCTCACCAGTACCTGTACCATGTAATGCTGATATCGATACAAGATTAGAGAAACCTAACTCATAAAAAAATGTCTGTGTTTCTCTATCTGATAAGTTATCAGATTTATTTACGGCAACAATTACATTTTTCTTTGTATTTCTTAAAAGACTAGCTATTTGTCTATCTTCATTTGTCACTCCATCTTTTGCAGATACTAAAAAAACAATAATATCAGAAACAGACATAGCTTCTTCTACTTGGAAATTAATTTCTTCTTGTATAGCATCATTCCCTAATTCATCAGAGTATCCACCTGTATCATAAATATTAAACTCTTTGTCTAGTCAAAATGACTTAGACATATTTCTGTCTCTTGTTGTACCTGACTTTTCTGAAACTATAGCTTGATTCTTTTTAATTAATCTGTTAAACAAAGTAGATTTACCAACGTTAGGCCTTCCTACAAGAGCTATTGTAGGAATGTTAGATTTCATCACTTATCTCCTTAGCTAAAAGACTTGAAATTGGTACATTAGAAATATTATGTTTAATGATTTCAACAATGTAATTAGCAGTCTCTTCAAGTGTTCTTTTTTCATTTTTTATTATTATTGCATCATCAACTATTATGAGAGGTGCTATCTCTCTGTTTTTGTCTGAATAATCTCTTTTTTCTATGCCTTCTAAGACATCTTTTAAGTTTGTTTCCATTCCCATTAATATTAGTTGTTTATGTCTTCTTTTTGCTCTTGTCATTGCAGATGTTTCAATGTAAAACTTGAAATCAGCATCTGTCATTATTACTGATGTAATATCTCTACCTTCTAAAATTACACCATGTTTTTTTGACAATCTTTCAAGTTCTACAGAGCAAAAATCTCTAACAATTTTCATTACAGTTATTTTATTTATGTTTCTTCTAACAAAATCTGAATTTAAATCAGAATCATCAAATACTCTATCTTCTAAATAAATCAATCCATTTTTGTAATTAAATTTTCCTTGAATATTTTTTAAAATAACTGATATCTCACTTTCATCATCAATTGCATTAGCATCAACTAAAATAATTGTTAATGCTCTATACAACTTACCTGTTGATATGTATTCGATTTCTAATTTGTCAGCAACTAATTGAGAAATAGAGCTTTTACCAGTTCCTGCCCCTCCATCAATTGCTATTCTTATATTTTTTAAATTGTTTCTAACCATTACTATAAAACCCCCAAAAGTAGCAAAATAAGAATTGATAATACTATCAATATAAATAGAAAAGAAATAGATGAAATTAAATAAAATAACTTTTTAGATTTAAAAGTCTTCTTTTCTAAATCTATAAGCTTTCTATATGATTGTACATCCATCATTGAAGTATCAGATATTTTTTCTATATTAGAAATATCATCTACTTCTTTTGATAATACTTCAAATTTATTTAATAATTTCTTTCTCTCTTTTGGATCTCTCTTTTTATTTTGAGATTGCATATTCTCAAACATTTCATGTTTCTTTGACTGAATTCTGTTTTCAGGAATTTGCCTTATTAAAGAGTGTTGATTATTTAAAATTTCAATTGAATTCCTAATAGAATCATTACTACGGTAATCTACATACTCTATATATTTCTTTCATTTACCAGTTAATTCTCTATTAGGACCTTTATTGTAGATTTCATAATCCTCAACCATTTTTTTAAGATCAAAAATGTTACCGTCTTCAGGTTTAAGTATCTTAAATGAAGAGTCTTCTTCTCCGCTATTTTGCAAAATTTCTTCATCTAATTTGTTTTTCATTAAATTAGAATCTTTTACTCCCTCTTCATTTACGTCATTAAATAATGATACAACCTCTTCTACAACCTGATTTACTTTTAACTTTCCATCTAAAGTAGCATATTCATTAACATTAAATTTGCTATTATCCATAAATTAATTATATATTACACGTTTTAGACAAAACTTCTTGAACTTTTGATCAAAATACATTGATTTTCATGAAAATTATGGATTTATATATGATTTTGCAAATCCATACCATTTTGACTAATTTGTGTGGAATTTCGTCACAATCGATTTCAAAATCTCTAATTTTCATCTCAAAAAAATAGGTCTCAAAAAATAATTGATTTTAACATGCTAATAGAGCTGCCAGATTATAAATTACCCAAATTAAAAATAATAATAAATATA
>JABSQC010000104.1 GCA_013214845.1 Mycoplasmataceae bacterium | reverse complement strand
GAAGTAGCCAGCCGCTACGAAGGAGAGCCCATGTCCCCCCGTCCCCTGGAAGGCCTGCGCGTCGTCGATCTGGCCGATGAGAAGGGCGAGCTCACCGGCCGCCTGCTCGCCGACCTCGGCGCCGACGTCGTGCGCGTCGAGCCGCATCAGATCGTCCCCGCATTGGTATCAATACTGGCTTCCGTGTCAGAATCACCGGCTTCAGGCTCGATCAACTCCCATACATATTTCGCGTGTGCACGCATCGGATCATGCTCGTTGTGTAGAGATGCACACTGCAGACGGAAACGAAACGAACGAATCAAACGAAATAATGGAAGTTGAAAATTTATCATTAGAAGAATGTTTGACAATTAAATCTATTAGAAGATCTTCCGGTGTTATGGTTATAACAGTATTAACTTCTCCATATCCCAAATATAAATTACCAAGTGGTAAAATCAAAACTCAAAGATTTAGTTGCAAACATAATTGTTATTATTGTCCGAATGAACCAGGTCAACCACGAAGTTATTTAAAAGATGAACCAGCAGTTTCTAGGGCAAATAGAAACGAATTTGACCCTGTTAGACAGTTTTATGATAGGGCTAGTACATACTATACCATTGGACATCCTGTTGATAAAATTGAATTGCTTGTATTAGGAGGTACATGGTCTGAATATCCCGAACAATATCAAGAGGAATTTATTACAAAATTATTTTATGCTGCCAATACTTTTTATGACACGTGTAAAAGAGAACCATTATCACTAAATGAAGAACAGGTTATTAATGAAAGTGCTAAATGTAAAATAATAGGTATAACTTTAGAGATGAGACCTGATTCTATAACTCCGGAAGAGATTATAAGATTGAGACGTTATGGCTGTACAAGAGTTCAAATAGGTATTCAGCATACAGATGATGAAATTTTGAAGAAAATGAATCGGGGTTGTTATTTGAAAGATATAGAAAGGTCTATAAAATTGTTAAAAGATTCTGGTTATAAAATAGATGGGCATTTTATGCCTCATATTCCTTTCAGTACACCTGAAATAGATAATAAAATGTTTGATCTAGTAATTAATTCCCCTAATTTGCAAGTAGATCAGTGGAAAATTTATCCTTGTGAAGTAGTTCCATGGACAGTTATTAAGAAATGGCACGATGAAGGTAAATACAAATCCTACGGTCAAGATAAATTAATTGAAGTAATCTTGAATGTTAAAAGAAAAGTTCATCCATGGATAAGATTAAATAGGGTGATCAGAGATATCCCCAACCAATATATTTCAGGAGGTAATACTGTTACAAATTTGAGACAGCATTTACATAAAATTTTAAAAGATCGCGGGGAAAAATGTAGATGTATTAGGTGCAGAGAGGTCAGAAATAAAAAGGTTGATCTAAGTGATATAATACTTCTTGTTAGACAGTATGATTCTTCAGGCGGTAAGGAATATTTTATTAGTTTCGAGACTAGCGATGAAAATACAATTATGGGATTTGTTCGACTAAGATTGGTTGAAAATTCTTCGGTAGATTTTATAAAAGCTATTAAAGGGGTTGCACTTGTAAGAGAATTGCACGTGTATGGAAATATGAAACCTTTATTTAAATTCAAGAAAGAAGATAATAAAACACAGCATTCAGGATTTGGAAAACGTTTGATGAAAAAGGCTGAAGAAATAGCATTAAATAATGGATATAAGAAGATCGCAGTAATTTCTGGTGTAGGTGTTAAAAATTATTATCGAAAATTAGGTTATGATAAAGAAGATACATTTATGGTTAAAAATTTATAAGTTGTTTTAAGACCGCCTTTTCTTTTCACTATTATTTCTTTATTTAGGCCGTAATAAGCTTTTAAAATTTACTTTAATTTTTTCTTTAGCAAAAATTTTACCCAAGTCATCTTTATATCTTTCACAACATTCATAACATATTGCTCTCCTAATTCCTTCATTACATTCAACCATATCTCTGCGTTTCCAATAACGACATTCAGTATATCTCCCACCTTCTTCGCGCCAATCTTCATAATCATCCCCTTCTTCTTTTCTAATTTTTTCTTCATTTAATACGTCATGTGCTATACAATAAGATGTGAATTCTTTATTAGGTGATAAAGACTCGTGAGAAGGAACATTTTTTAACCATTCTAAGTTTTTTAATTCTTTTTCTTGTAATTTAAGATTTTCATCCAAAGTATATTTTTGAAAAAAAGAACAAGGCTCATCTTCTATATCAAATTTTTCCCTAAATTCGGGCCAAAAATTTTTTTTAGGACATCTGAAAAATAAATAATTATTATTATCAATTTTTTTGACATCACATGGCAAACCGCAATGACACAAGGGTAACTGTTTGATATACGGTGTATCCTCATTATCTGGAAATTTATATTAACAATTAAATTTTACATATTT
>JABSQC010000103.1 GCA_013214845.1 Mycoplasmataceae bacterium | reverse complement strand
ATATTCTAAAAAACTTATTAGTACAGGAAGTAGTAAATCAACTAACTCTCAAGGTGAATTTATTGAAAGCAAATTTTCATTATCTATTAATTTTTTATCAGTACCTAAAAGTTCACTAGATAAATTTGTTTTCTTATCTGTATAGATTGATTCATTTCTTAGTTTTATCATTGCTTTAAAAAACTTTGTATTTTCTAATCCTGCAAAAAATAAGGAGTTGTTTATCTTCTTAGTCATAACTTTAAAATTACTGTTACATATTCTAAACTTTTCTTTATCACTGGTTGTAGGTTCTAAGAATGCTAAATCTGTAACAAAGTTTTCAAAGCTCTTATTAATTAATAAAATGAAATCACTAATTAACCTTTCTTCTAGTTGCATTTTTAAATCCTTAGCATAAAAAGTTTTTGAAACATTTTTATTAAAAACATTTTTAGTGACACTGTATTCTTCGTCTAAGCTATTTTTTAAGTATTTATTTCAAGGTTCATTTGTATCTATTAAATGAAACAAATAATATAAGTTATTACAAGTTTCCTTAGAAAAAATTAAGAACACATCTAGTAGCGTTCCCTTCTTAAAATTTATTATATTTTTAGGTTCTTCCTTTCTGTTTCTTTTTAATATATAAATTTTTTCCATATATCTATTATCTACTATAAATACAATATTTTTATTTGGTATTAGTAGAGTCATTTAAACTAAATTTTTATTTCTGGTTAAGCTTATTTATTTCTCTATTATTTTTAGATTCTAATAACCTTGTCTTGTAGTCACCTTCTTTTAAAATCATTTTTTTAGTCTTATCAGATAATTTTATTATTGCAGGAGAAAATCTTTTTAAAATGAAAGAAGCTCAAGGTATGCCTGTTGCTTCTCCAAAAGCTTCAGCAATATGAGTTATTTTAATTTGTTTAATGTCTTTTTTAAGATCATTAATTTGCATTTTAAAATTATTTAGCTCTCTAAATATTTCTAATGAATTAGTTTTTAAACCTAAATTTCTAGAACGTCATTCTTTTAATTCTTCTAAATCTCTATCAAATGATTCAACTAAATACTTATCTAGTTTTTTAACATCATAGGTGTTATTGTGTATTGTATATTTTTCATATAGTGTACCCTCAAAATATTTTTTAAGTTGCATGTCCTTATATGGTCCTAAGTTAAATACAAATTTTGTAAATAACTGTGATGTACCACTCTCACTAATAATTCCATATCTAATAAACTCTATTAAAAATGGAGATGATTGACTTATCTTAAATGGGACGCTTTCACCTGTAGCAACAGAAAAAGATCTTTTTTGTAAAATAGTATTGTATAGATTTTCAATATCATAATATTTATCTATTGAATAAGATTTTATTTCTTCAGCTCATTCTATAAACTCTTCTAAATTAAAATCCATATCATTTAAATTATATTTACTTATAAATCTTTAAAGCAAAGTGTAATTTAAAGATTAGATACATATTCATTAGTGGTATTAGTTATATAAAGCTTTATCTAAATAAATGTAAAAAAAGAACTCAAACTGAGTTCTATTTACTTAATTTTATATATTAATTGTTAATCTTCTAATCTATATTGTTTTCCAGATAATACAAATTTATGACCAATTTTTTGTTTAGAGTTATTACCAATGTTCTTTTCTGAAGCATCTTGAATAAGCCCTTTGTATAGCAATGTATTGATAATTTGGTAGTAGTTACCTTGTGTTTTTACAATATTATTTCTAGTTAATATCTCACCAACTCTCATTCTTACATAGATTCTATTTTCTTCTAATTTTTGATAAAAATGACCATTGCTGATTAGCATTAATAAATCATTTTCAACTGGAGTTACTTTTACTAACTTACTATCATACATTTCTTTATATAAAGAATCATATTTCTTAGTTAATTTATTATGCTTGTCTAATAATTGTTCATACTTGTCTTGTAAATTAAAGTATCTATGAGGAGGTATTCCATCATTTTGTACAGTTTTGTTATTAGTATTAATAGCTGATTTAATTCCATTTCTAACTGATTCTAACTGTCTGTCGCTTGCTTCAATTCCTAGATCATATAACAACTCTTCTAATACATCTGCAGATTCATATTTATTAAATTTATATAAATCGTTTTTTTCTTTTGTTATGCTCATAATCTTATTATAAGTGTATAAAATACAATAATAAGAAAATACAAAACAGATGTATCAATAGATAAATAGGTATAAGTAGTTAAAGGCATTTACTACCTCATTTATTAATATAAATATTAAATAAAAAAAGACTTGTTGTCTTTTTTATTATTTTCTATTCTTTAGTTCATTTATTTTATTTTCTGCTTTTGTTAAAGAAAGATTTGCTTTCTTTTTGTTGTCAGCGCTTTTTACAGCATGCTCAGAAAATCTATAGATATTTGCATCTAAC
>JABSQC010000102.1 GCA_013214845.1 Mycoplasmataceae bacterium | reverse complement strand
AGGACCGAAGTCCTTATTTATTGTAGCACTTGTAAATTTAAGAACTCCATGAAAATTCTCAGCCAAACTCTTTTCTTCCTCTGATCCCCATGCAACTGTCTCATTTTTTATAGTTAAATCTGGCAAAATCATTCCAACTTCTGCTTTTGTTCTCTTCAACATAAATTTTTCTACTAGATCCATCAAGTTATCTTCATTCGTATAATAACTTGATGGAAGTCCCATACAATAACACAGACTATAAAAGTCTGTCTTCCTATTTTGAATTGGTGTACCTGTAACTAGCCAGGTTATATCGCGCTTTATCTCGCTTACACCCTTGAAAACAGCTGTTTTACTATTTTTTAGATGATGTGCTTCATCAAATATTGCTCTGTCCCATTTAATTTTATATATTATATTCGCTCTTCTTCCTGAAACCAGAGAAACCATACCATAAGTTGTCAGTACAATATCATACCTTTTTAGCTTTTCTTCACTTATCTTTGCCTCTTCTCCATGAAATAGCCATACTTTCTTATTTGTATTTGCTTCAATCGTCCTCTTCCATTGTTGAAGCAGTATTTTTGGTACTACTATCAATGTACGAGATAACTCATTTCCAACTATTTGAGCCAACATTGTCACTGTTTTACCCAATCCCATCTCATCTGCCAATAATCCCCCATATACCCTTTTTTCTCCCGCCATATTTCCAACCAATTCTCTCTCTCGACACCATTCTATCCCCTTGAGTTGATATTCCTTCTCATCATATCCATTATCCTTCAACCAAACCCGAATTTTATCCATTTATTTTCTCTTTAAGCTCAAAAAAAAATAAATATTAATCAATTTTTTTAATTTAAATAGGGCCTAGTTCTATTGCTAGTTCACCACAGAAATTGCTTAGATTATTGATAGTTCTTATATTATATAATAGAAGACTCATTAATGTCATTATCAATGCTATTAGAACTAGATAAATTGTTATTGGATATATAATTGATAGGATTATTACTGATAATACTAGTATATTCAGTATTAAGCTCACTGCTCTTGTTTCTACACTTGTCTGAATATTTATATGTTGTGCTAGGACTAGGATTAATAATACAAAGACATTCATAGATACGCAAACTGTAAGTTGTAATTTATCAAATTGACTGGCTTCCTCTTGTTTATCTTCACAATTTTGTCTACATATTGGACATGTAGAAGAAACACATTTCCATTTTTTCCAACATTTTTTATGTAAATGATGTCCACAGTCTAGCTTAAAACAGCCATTTTCTGGCTGTAGACATATTGGACACTCATTTACCATCTTATTTCTCATGGTCTTACCTATTTTTATTCAATTTTTTTTATTGTTCAATAAAAAATTGAAATACTTTTCTTGATTATTATCTATATCGCCCAACAAACAACTACTCACACTAACAAAGCTCACAACAATGATCGCTACTCAAAAGATGTTCTGCTCGTTCTGTTCCTCCAAGGATCATTTCGTCCGCACTTCCAAAGATCCTAAGTCTAATGTCATCTGTCCTGCACTTTTGAGTACACAATGCACTGAAGAGGGCTGCGGTGAATTCGGGCATACACGCTCATATTGTCCTCTCCGTGCTAAAAAACTCATTGAAAAACGTGCTTCTCAGAAAGAAGCTGCTTGGAAAGCGGCTCTTGAACGTCGCGCAGCCATTGAACGCGGCGAGTTTGTGACTAAATCTGCCGCTGGCCTTGCTCCTCGTAGGCATATCGAAGAGTTTAATCAAATGATTTTGAATAATTTTACTACTAAACCTATTGAAAAAAAGCTCAATTCACGCTTCGCTGCCCTAGATATGTCCTCATCTGAGGATGAGCTTGTACCTTCTGATGATGAGCTAGATGCTACCGAAGTGAAGGATCCAGTCGCACTTCAGGTCCAGGTGCCTTCAAGTGATGATGAACAGACTGGCTTCTCATGGGCTCAGCGCGTCAAGCATGGTCCTCCTGCTCCTAAGCCTCCGCTCTTGCCCAAACGACCTACAGGGATGAGCTGGGCTGACTGGGAGGAAGAAGATCATGATCAGATGCAATAAATTACTGACATAATAAAAAATACCACGTATTTCGGTATTTTTTATTTAACATCTTCTTCTTTTTCTCGTCGATTTTCTCTTTCTCTGCCTCTTTTTGGTCATTTTTCCACCCCCTTTGCTATCTTTTTTCCTTAATTTAATAAAAAGGTCTCTGAATTTTGGACTATCTTTTAAAACTTTTTCTGCAATTTCTATAGCATATGGTGGCCATTTATTCACGGGTTTTCCAATATTGTTCCCTTGTTGCCCACTCCAGAAGTCGCTGAACCTTTTATTCAATTCCGAAGTGTATTTAGCTTCAATATCTTCCTGAAGCATTTTTTTTATATTATTTTGTATTTCTGCTGATAGATCTAATATAT
>JABSQC010000101.1 GCA_013214845.1 Mycoplasmataceae bacterium | reverse complement strand
GTGATTGAATTGACTACTTATTTTAATAATTCTGATGATAAAAGAAAGTTTATAGTTTCTAGAAAATGAAAATTAGTTTTTGAAGGACAACTTAAAAAATATAATAAAATAGCATCTTCTAATTCTGGTGTTTGTAGTGACAAAACTACGATAACAATATTAATTGAAAATAATATAGTTAAAGATATAAAGCATAAATCTGAGTCATGTGTAATTACAACATCATGTACTGACATTTTATGCGAAAAGATAATTGGAAAAAAACTAAATGAAGCTATTTATTTTATGAATAACTTTAAATCATTTATTAAAAGAGAAAATCATAATAAAGAATTATTAGAAGAATTAATTGTTTTTGAAGATATAGTAAATAAAAAAACAAGAGACTATTGTTTAGAACTTCCTGCTAATGTTATATTGAACGCTTTACAAGATTAAAGAAAATCTACATAACCAGCATTTTTTATAGTTATATCTGTTCTAATAGGTTTTCTTTTTCTAAATGAAATAGAATGTCCTCACTGAGTTTTTATCTTTAAACTAAGCAAACTGTTTCTTTTTATAGTTTTATTTTCTTTTAATTCTTTCACCAAAGCTGGATATCTTTTTTTTCAATTTTCCTTATCTACATAATTTAAAGAAGTAAGATAGTTGTATAGGTATATACTTAAAAATTTAGTAGAAAATAATTTAGTTGGTTTAAGAGAAAAATCTGTATTTTTAATAATGAGTTTCAAAACTGATAAATTGTTTTCATTCATCTTTGTGTTAATAGATGAAAATAAAACTTTTTTATCTGCATATGTTCTAATTGCATATACATATGATCTAGTTGAATAAATATTTTTAGCATGTGAAATACAGTTCAATGAAATCATTCTAAACACTCATGGAGAGTCTGGTATATTTCTTAAATCAATATTATTAATCAAGCTCTTTTTAAATGTTAATAAATATAAAGAAGGGTAATAACTTTTCGGCATCTTCTTTAAATTTCCTTCTTTATATTTATTTTTAAATTTATCTACTACGTATAATTGTCTATCGTCATTGTTAAGTATTAATGCATTATTAATTAAAAGATCAGGTGATTGTTTTGTTAATATAGAGATTAGAATTGGAAATGACTCTCTAACTAAGTAATCATTATTTTTAATTAACTTAATATATTTACCTTTTGAATCTAATATAGCGTTTGAAAAAGCTTTTGCTTGACTTGAATTATCAAAACTTCAATCAATAAATTTAAAGTTAGGAAGTAACTTACTATAACTATTTATTTTTTCATTAAGTTTTGGATTCTTTTTTCTTTCAAATTTAGCAACTATTATTTCAACTTTGGATGTAATTTTAGTTGATGATTTTATAAAAGTCGACATAGTTTCATCTAAGAATTTACCCATGTCATCAACAAGAATAATAATTGAAAGAAGAATATCATTATTTATTTCTAAATCTTTCTTATTCTTTTTTACAATTAAATTTGAACTATCACTTTTATTCATACATTAATTATATTTATAATTTTATTTTTTTATCAACTCTCTCTCAAGGTAGATCTAGGTCAGTCCTACCAAAATGACCATAAGTAGCAGTTTGTTTGTAGATTGGTTTTGCTAAATCAAGAGTTTTTATTATTCCTGATGGACTTAAATAAAAATAGTTTTTAATGTATTCAATAACCTCTTGTCTTATATGACCATTATCAGTTAATCAAACATTAATTCCAAATGGTTGAGAATGACCGATTACATATGAGATAAAAACTTCAACTTCTGAATCTATTTCATTAGCAACCAAGTTTTTTGCAATATATCTTGCCATATAGGCAGCAGACCTGTCAACCTTAGTGTAGTCTTTTCCGGAAAAAGCCCCTCCTCCATGATTAGCACTTACTCCGTAAGTGTCAATCATTAATTTTCTACCTGTTAGTCCTGTATCTGATATAAAGCCACCTTTAATAAAAGTTCCCGAGGGATTAATCATTAAATTAAAATCATTATTTAAACCAAATTCTTTTATTACCGGGTCTACTACTTTTTCTTTTGTAATTTTTCTTACTTGTTCCAAACTATATGATTCTTTGTGCTGTATTGACATAAGCAGAGAAACAACTTT
>JABSQC010000100.1 GCA_013214845.1 Mycoplasmataceae bacterium | reverse complement strand
ACGGTTAATTTTATTCTTTTTATCTTTCTAGATTACAATTTTTTTAATCTGAAATATAAAAAGAAAAATTTAACTTTTTCTATAAATATATACATTGAAACTTTTGAGGAGGTATTTCAGTGAAAATTACATTTCAAGGCAATCCATTAACTCTTTTAGATAAACAGGTAGCTGTAGGTGAAAAAGCACCTTATTTTACTGCTGTTAACTTAGACCTAAGTGACTATAAATATGAAAGTTCAGACAAGATTAAAGTAATTTCTGTTGTTCCATCTCTTGATACACCAGTATGTTCGCTTCAGACAACAAAATTTAATATGTCTTTAGAGGAATTAGAGGGAGTAGAAATCATAACTGTTTCTACAGACCTTCCATTTGCTCAGGCAAGATTCTGTCAGGAGGAAGATGTTAAAAATCTGACTGTTGTTTCTGATTATAAATATAAGGATTTCTCAAAAAAATATGGGTGCCTTATAGAAGAACTTCAGATCCTTACAAGAGCTGTATTTGTAGTAGATAAAGATAATACAGTCAAGTATGTAGATTATCTCGAAGAAATTACAAATGAGCCCAACTATGAAAAGGCTTTAGAGGTAGTTAAGAGTCTTTAAAATATTTATTTAAAATACAGAAATACCTAAAAGTACATAGAACTTCTATGTACTTTTATTATTTTCTATTCTTATTTTTTTCCATATAATTTATTGTGATACATTAGTTTACCTGATATAGCTACCTTCTTTTCAAAGTCTGAAAGTTTTTCCTCTATCTTCTAATACCCTCCTTTGCTACTATCAATACGCCACACTACTACAAAATCATCTCCTCCATTTCTTATCTTATATCCTGATTTTTTAAATACTGTCTCTATAATTCTAGAAAACTTATTAATATGTAAGTCTTCTTTAATATATCCTTTCAAGTCATTTATTTCTTTAAGTCCATCTAAATCCATATAAAAGATAACCCATAGACTTTCTTTCCCTTTTTTTATTTTCTGGATAATCACCTCTGTTATATTAACCTTTTAGGGGTTCACTCGTCCCCTTAAGTAGATTCAATTTTATTTTTTTATAAAAATTTACTATAAAAGGGGCTAATATCAAAGCTATACTATTAATTCCTTTTTTCATTTCAAAAAAATTATCTTTAATTTCAGCTCTAAATTAATCATGATCACTGGCTATAGTCAGCTCTAAGTTAAATTATAAAGGTCAATACAGCTTTCACCTTACTCTTGCTGTATCTCGCTCTGCTTATTTAATTTTTTTAGTCAGCTAAAATCTTGGCAGTAGTACTGATGGATTTAGTAGTTCATCTAATACCTTAGCTTTTTTATCTACCACACTTTTTCCCTTAGTAACAGTTTCCCATATTGTATTAAGGACGTATTCATCTAATTTTTCAGTAAGCTAGCCTGGTCATGTTCCATCTGTTATCAGTCCTGCTATCTCACTAAACACCTCTACTTTTTCAAGAGAGTTTCTTCCATTTTTAAGCTATGGAAAATCCACTATCTCTAATATTCCGTTTCTCTTTTTAAATACCTGAAGCGTTGTTTTTAGTATTGTTCTCTTATTTTTAATAGCTTCAGAGTAGTATACTACCTCATCGTCTGCAATATATAACCCATATTATTAGTTACCCTTTCCTTTTCTAGACACTCTTATCATATCTCCAGCTTTTATATTTAATTCCATTGTTTACCTAACTTTTATTTACATACCTTTTCTTGATTTCTTCCTATACCCCAAGGGTATTTTCACCTTCGGTCGTGTTAGGTGTTAGACAACCCTGGTTAAAATAACCTAATCCTTATATTTTTTATAATGTTTAATATTATAATTTTACTTAACTTCAATCTTTTTAGGTAGTGAGAATCTCAATGGTAGAGGGTTTATATTATAGGCATTATCTACTTTTTCTATTAGAATATCTGCTCTTTTTAGACCAGTCTTACACCATCAAGCAAAATGCTCACTGTTATTAAACTTTGCTATCTGCATCCTTCCAGTTTTCTCCTTAGCTCTGTGCATAGTTTCCTTTCTCGTATGGATTCCATATTCTTTAAATTGAGAAATAAACCATTCAGACCAAGAGTTTTCAAAGACTAAATTTTCTGTTTCCTTTAATAACTCTACACTTACAAATGTTGTTTGACCGTTCTTTATTTCAGGGAACATGACAAATTCTACTGCTCCATTTTTCTTTTATAGTAGTTCTTACCACTTCGCTCTTTGCTTTAGAGTATTCCATTAGATGTATTACTTCATCATTACCAATAAATACTCCATAATGATAGTAGTCCTTATTTTTCTAGACATTCTTACTATGTCTCCGGCTTTCATTTTCATAGTTACCTCTCTTTTAGTGCTTCTTATTTTTTATCTATATGCTCAGAGTTTTTCATAAAAAACTGATTACTAATAATTATATCACCTATGGGGTTTTTAG
>JABSQC010000010.1 GCA_013214845.1 Mycoplasmataceae bacterium | reverse complement strand
ATCATCATCAACAACAACAACATCATCATCAACAACATCATCATCATCAACAAAAGAGAATGAATGAATAAGATAAGTAGATATGGATGAATACAATAGATACAAAAAGAAGACAATATAATAGAGAGGCCATTAAATAACTCTGGTGAGCGGAGGTTTGTAGTTGGGAATCCGACTTAATAAATACATTCTCTAAAACTTCATTCACAGCATTATTAGATTTTATCGATCATTTTCCACCTATTGGATAATATCAAATTAAGAACCCAGAAGTAGCTAATACAGCTATTGATGTAAGAGCTATAGCTGTTTTTTTTCAACTTATTTTGCCTTTTACATAGCTATCTCTAAAAACGTCATTATTTTGCTTTTCATCAGGTAAAGGTTCCTTGGGTCCTTTGACACTGCTAACTTTCTTTTTTCCAAGAATAATATCACTATATTCTTTATTTTTTTTAGATTCTTTTTTTCTTTTATCAATCTTATTTTGATTTTTTTCTTTCCTAGAATGCTTGTGGTTCACTTTGTTGTTATCTAGACTTTTGCTATCTTGCTCTATATTAGATATAGAACTAACTTTAGATTCATCTTTAATTTCTATGTTAAAGTCATCTAATATTGCTTGCTCTTCATCCAATAAATCTTTATCGCTTTTTGATTTGCTATTAAGTTTAGATTTTTCTAAGATATCTTTATCTAAATCATCTAAAATTTCTTGTTCTTCATTTTTTAATTCTTTTGTATTTTTATTTTCTTTCATAATATTTATATATTCTTGCTTAATAAGCTTATACAACTTAATTATATTTAATGAGATTATTAAACAAGAAAATATATACATTTATTATATTTTCTTATCTTTAAGTATATTGATAAGTTCTTCAACTATATCAATGTACATTTGTGTAGTCATATATTGATCTTCAGCATGCATAAATATAACCTTAAATGGTTGTGAATTACCTTTTGCTTCTGAAGATATAACTTGAAGATGCTCTTTTCCAGCATCCCCTAAAGTTCTTTTAGATTCTTCTAATATTTTTAATGATTCTTTAAAATCATCTTTTTTGGCAAGCATTAAAGCATTATGTGCTTTAAATTTTGCTTCACCTATTAGACCTATCATTTTAAATGATAGTTCATCAAAGTTTATATTGTCTTTTGTTTCTTCTTTATTTTTCACTATTTAATATCTCTCTTATACTTCTATCTGAATTTGAAAATTCAATTGCTTGTTTATCTGTTATATCAAGCATTGTTTTAAAAACAGTAGCTCTAATATTATGATTGAATGTTTTTAAATTTTTATCAATAATATCTTCATCTTTGTTTGTTATTAATGTAACTATTTCCTTAGCTCTTGCTTTTAATTTCTCATTTGATGGATCTAAGTTAGTCATTAAGTTTCCGTATGTTTTACCTGACTTAATCATTACTGATGAAGATATTATATTTAATATCATTTTTTCAGCACTACCTGATTTCATTCTAGTTGAACCAGATATTACTTCAGGACCAGTTATTACTTCAATAGGTAAATCTACATAGTTATTAATTTCTGAATTCTTAGATGTTGCTATTGATGCTGTACTACATCCAAGTTCTTTAGCATATTTAACACCATGTATTGGGTATGGTGTTCTACCTGATGAAGTTATACCTATAACCATATCCTTTTTATTTAGTTTAATCTTTTTAAGATCTATTACTGGAAGGTCTTTACTATCTTCTACATCTTCTATTGATAAAGTTAGAGCTTTTTCTCCACCAGACATTACACCAACAAATATTCCATTTTCTATTCCATATGTTGGTTTTATTTCTGATGCATCTAATACTCCAAGTCTTCCAGAAGTACCTGAACCAATGTAAATGATTCTTCCACCGCTTTTATACACTTCTGTAGCTTTATCAACGACTGCAGCTATCTGTGCTATTGATTGCTCAATAGCATAGGGAACAAGTTTGTCCTGCTCATTTATCTTTTTAACAATATCTATTGTTTTCAATTCATCAATGTCAACAGTTTCTTTATTTATTCCTTCAGTTGTAATTGTTTTGACGTTAATCATTTTATCACTCCATATTTAATAAATCATTAAAATCAATTTCTAAATTCGATTTAACTACTTTTATAAAAGTATCTTTTCCATATATTTTTTTAAATTCTGAAATTAATTTTTTTTGCATTATTTCACTATTATATATAGAACCTCCTACCATTGAAATGGCTACTTTCTTTGCATCTAATATTCCTGGTATTTGTTTAAAGTTACTTAAGAATATATTTGCACTTTCTAATTCTATTTTTGATAATAAGTTTATTACCTCTTCATTTTCATCTTCAGTTAAGAAATCAGGTTTTGTGTGGTAAAGATGTCCAACAAATGAAGCAATGATACTTCTATTTCTTAATATGTCTTTATAGACATCATTAATGAAATCGCTCTTTGCTTTGTATTTGAAAAAAGATAAAACTTCTTTTTCATAGTTTTCACCCTTAGCTAACATAATAGATATAATTCTTGAACTTATATAAAATCCTGACATTGGTTCAAAACCTATTATTGAACCTTCTGAAAAAACGTATTGTTTTCTGTCATTTATTATAGAGTTAATGGCAGAACCAGTACCTGCTGTTATAGCAATTTTATTTTTTATATCTTTAGGTAAAGCTAAATAAGGTAAATCAGAATCAGATGTTATCTTTATCTTATGTACACCTAACTTTTTAAAATATGATGTTAGCTCTTTTACAAGTTTTTTTGACATATCAATAGATAAACCATTTAAACCCGCAATACCAATTAGTAAGTAATTTTTTTGATTTTCTAATAATAAATGATTAACAACCTCTTTTATATTCCTTACTGAAGCACTGTAGTTTACAACAACATTACTTTGGCTTGATAACTTATATTCTTTATTTAAGAATTTATCAGTTGATAATCTTTTTCCATTTGTATTAGTCCCTCCGGACTCAATAATTATGTAATTACTATTCATTATTTTGTTTCTACTTTTTTATTACTTGTTTTTTTAGTTTTTGAAGTATCTTTTGATGCATTTGTTTTTTTACTAGTTGTGCTTGTTTTCTTAGATGCAGATGCTTCTTTTTTCACATTTGTTTTCTTAGCTTCTGTTTTTGTAGTGCTTGCTTTTTTATTATCTAATTTTTTACTATCTGTTTTTTTAGCAGCATCTTTTTTAGTAGCTTCTTTTTTATTACTATCTGCTTTAGTATCTACATCTTTGTTAGAATCTTTTACATCTTTACTTACTTCACTTGATGAATTAATTGTTTCACTAACAGTATTTTTTCTTAATAAATATTCATTTAAAAATAATGGCGCAAATGCCACAAGAGCAATTGAACCAAATATAATTGCAAATGTTGTTCCAGATAGTCCTATTGCAACAGCTCCTGTTGACATTGTTATAGATGTTGAAATTGGTGATATACCATTACCTTTTCTAGTAAGTATATAAATTGATTCAACAAAGAATGCAAATGAGAACAATATTGTTAACTGTATGTATGATTCACTTCATCCATCAAAGTGAGCAATAATTGGTTCACTTGATATATATGCTTTGTAAACATCAGGACTCAAAACACTATTAGGTGAAAATACATAACTTCCTGTTGCTGTTCCGTCATCTAATGTTTCAGGTGATGCTGTGTATGTATATGTATTTAACATAAATGTTTCAAGTTGATTTTGAGTTAGCATGTTGCTAGCTGCTGTTACTGGTGTACCTGTCGTAGGATCATCGATCATTACAGAAGATACAATATCACTTATTCCTATTAATTGTTCACTACCATCATCATAGAATATTGTTTCTTTGTATTCAGCAAGCCCAAAATAAACTTCTTTTCCGTTTATGATTTGCATATCAGTTATACTAGGGTTAACTACAGTTGATGTTACAGTTGCTGGGTCTATTGGCTGACTTGATAAATTAGTTGATGTAGAATACAAGAAATAATTTGTTGAGTCTATGCTCTGTGTAGGTGAATAAAAGTCATAATTTTCACCTATTCCAAGATCAACTGAAGTTCAACTTAATGTTGAACTAAATCAATATGTAGCATCGGGAAAATTAGTTTGTTCAGTTGCATAGTAAATATCATCATCAAATGTAGCATCAACCATATCATTATTAGAGTATGAAAAGACACTATCTCCTCTTTCTCTATCTATAGCTAAAACTGCTACTATTGCCATTGATAATGTCATTGTCAGCATAAATGCTTTTGTAAAAAATATGTAGTCTTTACTTTTAATACCTGTGTATTTTTTATATAAATAATCTACAAATTTAGCACCTGCCGCTTCTAAATTAAATAATGATAATTTCATCATTTCTTTTGAAACTTCTTTAAATGATTTTTTTTCAATATTTTTGTCTTCACTTACATCATCACTAGTTATTTTTGGTATTTCAAAATCATCTAATAAGTTAATGTTTTTAACAGTGTAACTTTCTTTTATTATTACTTCGTTATTTTCATCTCTTATTTCTAGTGATGCAGGTAGGTTGTTTTTAACTTCGTATATTGCTCTTTTAGCTGCAATAGAAAATAATGGGTAATCTTTTAGACTTCCGTTTCTATCAAGCTGTCAACCAATATCGTCTTTAAAAACTTTGTACTTATTCATTTTTACCTCCATTTCTAAATTTAAATCTAGATCATGGCACAATGTAGTCAATTAAAAATTTTTCTTCATCAACTACCTTTGCCACCAGGTTTTTTCTTTCATCTTTTTCAGAAGATTGTAGTAATAGTTGGAATTCACCTTTGTAATTTTTTAAGTCATCATTACAAACTACTAGGTCTCCTTTTTTTAATAAGTTTTTATTGTCATGAGCTGGAAATTTACTATTTTTATAAAATACTCTTGACATTGTTGATCTTACTATTTGTCCACTAATATCTCCTCTTCTAAAGTGGTCAAAGTCTAGAACAATTTCTTTTTCTAGTTTTGTAGTTTTTGGTTTAAACTCAACATCTAGTTCAAGAATATATCTATTTAGTTTTCCTAATTCTCTTAATTCTTCATCAGAAGCAAAAGCATTTCCAATTATCACGTCATCTATGTATCCAGTTGCTCAAAGGTGTTTAGCTTGAGTTGTTATTGGTAGATCCCTATGCATTTCAAGAGTTGGTAGTCCATCACTTATTGGTCAAGGACCAGTCACACCATTTGAAGATGTAACAAAAGCCGCTGTTTTAATACCTAGTTTTTTTGTATCATTTGAAATTCTTTTAAAGAAGTCTAAATCTAAACCGCAATTTCTTTGTGGATAGAAATTGTGGCAAGAAATTAATCTATCTTTTAAAGGCATGTAAGAAAGTATGTTATCTATATACTTTGTTCCATTTGACATATTAACTTCTATGTTAATTCCATATTTGTTATATGTCATTTCTGACTCAGTTTTAGAGTCAAAGGGTAAATCTAATCTTAGTGTCTTAACATGTAAGTCATTAAAAAAACTTAGATCATGTGGTGATATTTTGAGAATGTTAAAAATATTTGGATTAACATCTAAGCAAATATCAAATCCCAATTCATTTGCATATTCAAATATAAGCTTGTAGTTCTTAATCGATTTATCCACGTTCTTAATATCAGAAATTTCTAGTAGTGATGAAAAGATTCTTGTGAAACCATTTTTATGCGCTTCACTAACATATTTTTTCATCTTAGCTAAATCCTGATGAGATGGATAAATTGAAATACCTAATTTTCTCATCTATTTTTTACCTCTTTGTTGTTCTTCGTAATATTGGGCTTTTGCAAGTCTATTTCTTTCTCACTGATCTTTTACATCTCTAGTAACTAGTATTAGATAAGATAAGTAAGATGGTAATACAATAAAACTTACTACTAATGTCATTCAGTAGTCAGGGTCATTAATAACAGCTGCATCTAGTGCAACTACACCAGCAATAATTCCAAGTACTAATACTCCAAAAAGCGTTCCTTTTAAAAAAGGTTTCTTGGTATTTATCTCTTTTCTTTTAAAGAGTTGATAACTTGTGAATGCTGCTATTGGAGTAATAACTAACATTGAAATTAATATTGCTGTTTCCATATTATGCTGCTAAAGCAATTGCTTTACTTTTTTGGTATTTTTTATCAGCTTTAATATATTTATTATTGCTGTAAGATAATCTCATGTTGTAAATTAAATCATTATTTTTAGTATTTAAAAATTTACTTATTGATTTATCTTTTTTAAGAGCTTTATCTTTTAAGTTTCTTGCTTCTTGAATAGAAGCCATTTTTTTCTCTCTTTTATCTCGTTTTTCTCGTTTGATAATAGCGTTCATTTCTTTGATTGTGTAACCTTCGTCTTTAATTAATTTTCTGTCATATGCTATAACGAAAGGTGTTCACATGACTATGGATATAGCGAATGTGATTAGCGAAATGAATATCGCCCAGACATCGGCGCCTGCAGAGAAGTATGCCCCTAGGAAGAATGGTAATGTTCATGCCGTTTGTATAACCATTATGGTTCCTGTGGCGGCTTGTAATCCAGATGCTACTAGTGCCATTACTATTGGTGTAATAACAAATGGTAAGAATAGTATTGGGTTTAACATAATTGGGAAACCAAAAATAATTGGTTCGTTAATGTTAAATACTGCTGGCACAGCAGATACACCCGCTACAACTCTGGTTTGTTTGGATTTGGCAAATGCAAGAGATGCTATAACTAATCCAAGAGTTGCTCCTGCTCCCCCAATTCATACAAATCATTGTAAGAACTGTTCTGGGTATTGAAAGAACTGACTGGTATCAGTAACTCCTTGTGCAAATAAATCACCATTATGTGCAATTTCAGATTGTCATAATGGTCTTGCGAATGCTTCTATCATTGCAGTACCATGTATCCCGAATCATCAAAATAATGTTACAAATAATATTAGCAACATTACTCCTCCAAGATTATCTCCAAAGAATGATTGGAGTGGGGCCAGTAATACAATTAGGAATCCAATTAAATCAAATCCCACAACGTATCTAAATGTTCCAAATAGTAATCCTACTATTGCAACTGGAACAAGTAGCGCAAAAGAATCTGCAATCGCTGTTGGTACAGATTCAGGCATTCTAATATTTAGGTTAAATCTTCTTGTGAAGTGCATTATCTCTATTGCCACAACTGATCCAAACATAGCTGCGAATAGAGCTGATCCTCCTAGAGAACCTACAGGTATTGCTACTGTTCATGAGTTACCTAGGTTAGCAGGTAAAACTCATATTAAAAATCCGAAGGCTCCTAGTAGTCCAGATGTAGTTTGTGAAAACCCATAGGACTTACCTAATTCGGATCCAATTCCAAATGCTGCGTATAGCGCCATCAATCCAAAAGAATATGAATATACTATAAATAGCAGATTTGATAATTCAGCAGGCATTAAGTTTTTCAGAAAAAGTGAACCATCACTAGATAAGGGAAAGTTTAATATCAATAGTGCAAATGCACCAAAGATAATAAACGGTATAGTTGATACAATACCATTTCTAATAGCAAGCATATGCCTTTGTCCAGAGAACTTAGCAAATGCAGGCATTATTTTAGTATTTAATACCGTATTAAACTTATCCTTAAATTTGGTTCATGATGAAGTACTTTGTGTTTTAGTACTCATTTATAACCTCCTTTAAATCATGTTGATATATATCTATAAGTTTTTTATCTTTTCAATGATTTGAGGAACTCTTGTGACAATGTAATCTTTAGGTTCGATTTGCATAATCTTTAAACCGTGTTCGTCAGTAGTTTCTTTGATTTTGTCAAATTGAAATCTAATCTGAGGTGAAATTAATACAACAGAATATAGACTTATATTGTCCATTCAGTCTGAAGTAGTCATTACCCCCATTGCGTCTCATTCCATGTCTGATTGTTCATTTAGGGCAGATGCTATCATAGTTGTAGACATCCCTCCTGAACATAGTAATAAACCTTTTTTCATTTTTTTTCCTTAGTGTGCTTAATATAACACTACTTTAATTATATTTTTAAATAAAGACTTTATAAAAATCGGTAAAAAAATAGGTAAAAAATATAAAAAAAGTAAATAATATACTATTTACTTATGCTTTTATAAATATTATTTTTCTGTCATACAAAGAATAATACTGGTGGTATAGTACTAAGAATTGATGCTGCCATTTGATATTCAGGATGCACTACTGAGTCAAGAGGGTCAATAGAAACTTGAAGAATTCACATAGTCAAGGTTTGGTGACCACTACCAGCTAATATAAGATTTGGCAATACATATGAATTTCAAGAACTTATTGTAATTAAAATAGCAGACATTATTATTTCACTTTTTATATATTTTGCTTCAAGTAAAAAAGTTTTGAAAGTACTTATATTAATAGAAGTACACAATTTTTCAAAATTTTTATCTATTTTATCAAATCCACTTTTTAAAACAATTAAGGTAATAAATGAAAACAGCGAGGGTATGATAATTGCTATAACATTTCCCATTAAATTACTATCCAGACCTAATGTGACAGTCATTTTATATTGATAAGTAATAAGTGCTACATTTGGAATTAAAGATAGCAAAACAATAGAATAGAAGAAAAAATTCCTACCTTTAAATTTTAGTCTGCTTAATCCAAATGCTGCAAATATAGTAATTGATATTGAAAAAACAACTTCAAATAAAACTATTAATAATGTAATTCCTAAAGATAACCCAAAACCTTTTATTACTTTAGAATAATTTTGTAGTGTTCAAGATCAATTACCATTTAGTCACTGAGAGGAAACTACTGAGTCATTTGTTTGAAAACTAAAAATAAATATGATTATAATCGGGAATCAAATTATCAATATTATTGATGATATTATAAGAAACTTAAATATATTGTCTTTTTTAAGCATACTTGTACCTACTCTTTAGTCATCTATTTGCTAGATAGAAGCATATGCTTAGGAAAAAGATAAATAATATAAAGTATATTGATGCAGCAGAGGCATTACCTATTTGATCAATATTTATCATGTAATTTATATATCCGACTATTGTTTGACCATTTGATGAAAACATCTCTGTTGTACTTCCTCCAAATAAAGCTATTGGATAAATAGAGAGCATCGATAACATACTAAAAATACACATAAACATTATTTGCGATCTATTATCACTAAGATAAATTAATAATTTATCCTTACTTTTTACAATATTATTAGACTTAAATACCTTATTATATTTAATATCAGTATGTATAAATCAAAGAGAAAGAAGTGCTATTTGTAGAGGTAGTGATGTAATGCTTAAATATATAATTGTGGTAACTTGTGTCATAAAAGTATCTGATGAGATTCACTGTATAGGTGACTTTCCATTAGAAACTCTTATGGAATTTATAAAACCATAATTAGCTTGAAAAAGAAAAGAAAATGCTGCACCTATTGCTACAGAAACAAATAGATATTGAATAAATATACTTGCAATTGAATTGTTTCTTATTCATTTATTATTAATAGATGCAATTAAAAAAGAAACTATTATTGATATAGGCAAAGAAATTAGTGGCACAAGCATATATAGAACGGAATTTCCAAATGCGATACTAAATGATGAATCATTTGCAACTCTACTAAATCCGTTTAAACCAGTTGCGGTTGATTTATCGAATGAATTTGATAACTCTCCTATAAAGGGTACTAGTACAAAAACTATTAAGGTAATTGAAGGTATTATTACTCAAAGACAATTAATTCAACTACTCTTAACCTTTGTCACTTATAACCTCTATGTCAAAATACTCTTCTTTTAAAGATTCATTATCTTTAGCAATAATTGTATATCCCTCACAGTAAAAATAATGTGTGTATTTATTATCTTTAAAAACAGACTTTTCTAATCTTCATTTTCCATCTTTATTTGCTTTATGCAAAATTGAATTACTAGATAGGCCAATAGATTCCTCATTTGAATTTACTAGTCTACCAGGAATTTTTTGAAATGATATATCAAAAAATAGTTTTCCTTTTTCTAGCTCAGATGAATTTGTTTTTTCAAGTTTTTCCAATATTTCTAGCTTGTTATTTCCAGTATATGCATGAGTATTGGATAGATAAACAATTTTATCAGAATACATTTCTATAAAAGATTGCTTATGCGTAATTACTAAAAACGAAACTTTTAGTTCATTTTTTAATTTTTTCATTAAATAAATAATGTCTCTTATTGAACTTGTGTCTAGACTTGAAAAAGGTTCATCCATTAAAATTAGTTTTGGTTTTTTAATTACTGCCATTGATATAGCTAACCTCTGTCTTTGACCACTTGAAAGAGAACTTGGTTTTTTATCTAATTGATCAAGAATGCCTAATTTATTTGCAACTTTTTCAACTTCCTTATTTATAAAATCTTTTTTTGAAATTTCATATTTTTTTTCTTTTGTTTTTTTATCAACAACTCTAGGTATTTGAGAAATAGGTAATTTTTTTATTTCATTATAATCTGGTAAATCTTTTACTCTATTTAAGTAATAATCTTCTATAAATGTAAAAGAATTTTCATATGCTAAACTTATATTTTTTCTTACTGAAACAGTATCTATAACTAGGTAACCTTGATTAACTAATGAAAAATATTTTTCAAATAGATTAAGTTGTTTGATATCTTTATTTTCAAATAAAATATTTCCACTGTATTCTACATCT
>JABSQC010000001.1 GCA_013214845.1 Mycoplasmataceae bacterium | reverse complement strand
CAGAATAATTTTTAAGAAGATTTTCAAATGATTCAAGTGGGTTATAACCAGGATCTTTAGAATCTTGCAGTGATGATGTAAAATAATCATTTGCATTTGTCATTAATAATGAGCTTGTATCAACAGGCTCTGTTGGATTTGGAAACGGATTACCAGAACTTAAAAAAATATCGCTTCTAATATAATCTTCTGGAGAATCTACAACTACATGCTGGTATGTAGTAGTATAGACTGACATTCTAAGTGACTCCAGTAAATTAGTCATACCAATTTGATTACCAACAACAGTTGCAACTAAAACTATAGAAAGCATAGAAAGAAGTACAAAAGAACCAAAAGTTTTTTTAATTCCTTGTAATACAGATTTAGATATTAACTTACTCTCTTTTCTATATTTAACACCTGAGAAAATAAGAAAGACAAAAAGCAGTATAAATCCAAGTGAAAGTAATGATATTAATATAGTAAAAAAATTATTCATAAACAAATAAATTATAAAAAAAATACTTGCATATTAAGTATTTTTTTTACTTATTAGAATTTTCTATTATTTCAAACTCTAATTGCTTGTTGTTAATGTAGTCATTAAATTCAGGTAAGTTGTTTAGCTCTTTTTTATTAAAATGCTCAAGAAAGTACTTTGTTGTTTTATATAATCAGGGAGAACCTACCTTTTGTGCCCTTTCACCTTGTTCAATTAGGTCTACTGCCATTAATTTTTGAATTGTAGAATTAGATTCTACACCTCTTATATAGTCGATTTCAACCCTTGTTATAGGTTGAGCATAAGCAACTATAGTAAGAACTTCTAACATAGGTTGAGTTAATTTTATATCATTATTAAATTTTATTTTTACAAAATCTTTAATTACATTCTTCATTTCAGGTTTTGTTACCATTTTGTATGAATCATCAAATGCTTTTATAGTTAATGATCTGCTTTCGTCTTTATTTAACATTTCTATATATTCATTCATAAATGGAGTAATTTTTTCTACACTCATATCTAGAATAGACGATAGTTCCTTAGTGCTTGTTGGTAGACTTCCTTTTATAAATAAAATAGATTCTATTTTTTTGTATTTATCATTAATGTTCATTATTAGTTATCTCCGTTTTGTTCATTGAAATTTGTATCAGTTGGTGGCACTCTTAAAAGTTCATTTAAATCCTCTGATTCTGAACTAGAATTATTAATTACATCATTATTATTTATGACTTCTTCATTATTATTATTGTAATTGTTTAAATTAATTGAATCTTGCGTGTTTAATGTTGATTCATCATTATATGAATCATCTTCATTTCCACTGGTTGGTTTACTCATAGAAGTATTATTAGTATTATTTATATCTATATTGTTGTAGTTTTGTTGGTTTGGGAATGTTTCATCACTACTATGATCTATGTTTGTAGAATTTAAATTATTGTCATCAAATAATGTTGAATTATTTGTTTCATTTGTGTTTATTGTTGATTCATCATTATTATTGTAATTGTTTAAATTAATTGAATCTTGCGTGTTTAATGTTGATTCATCATTATATGAATCATCTTCATTTCCACTGGTTGGTTTACTCATAGAAGTATTATTAGTATTATTTATATCTATATTGTTGTAGTTTTGTTGGTTTGGGAATGTTTCATCACTACTATGATCTATGTTTGTAGAATTTAAATTATTGTCATCAAATAATGTTGAATTATTTGTTTCATTTGTGTTTATTGTTGATTCATCATTATATTGTATATCTTTGTTGCTAGAGTTTAGATTGCTCATAGAATCATCTTCAATGTTATTTGTATCTACATTATTGTGGTCTTCTTGATTTTTAAATGTTTCATTATCACTGTGAATTGCGCTTGCAGAATTAAAATTATTTTCATCTAATAATGTTGAATTATTATCATTAATTGAGTATTCTTCATCATAATCAGTTCTTGGCAACGTTTCTCTAACGGGCTCATTATTTGATTTAGGTAGTTGAGTATCAATTTCACCTTCTGTAACAAATCCCTTAGTTACTTTTTTCTTTCCATTTGAAGAAAAGCTATTATTTTGAACATATTTATTTATATCTATATTTTCATCAATGTATTTAAATAATTCATATATTGAATCTTTATCAAAATATAATTTTTCTAATAATGATTTTACAGAATGTTCTTCTTTAATTACTCCATTCGGATATAAATAAGACACTCATCTATAAAGAAGAATTGTTTGAAATAATTTAAGTTCAAATACAGATGATACTTCAAAATTGTTATTGTATGATGATACCGAATCATTTTTTAGCCAATATAGAAGATATTCATATGAAACTGGATTGCTTCCATTAATAAATACATAATCCGAAAATACAAATCTATTATTAATTAGTGATTGGTATAGTTTATTAAAATTATCTCTTCCTGGACTTAACTCCAAATTATGAATATGTTCCAAACTAAATCCAATTTCATCTATATTTATAGATTTAAAATTAACTGGTTTAAATAATTTTGTTATTCTATCAAATCAAGAATACACTAAAACTGAATCTTCTCCATCACTTGAATTAGTAAGTGCAAAACTATTTAAATTAATATTTTTTCCAACTTCTACTAATTTCCTGATTCCTTCACTATTTTCTAACTTAATTGCAACATCATATAAGTTTCTTAAGCTATCATAATTATTAGATAACGATGTAATAAGAAATGTTTCAAAACTAAGACCTAGATTTCTAGATATGTACTCTGAAATGAACTTTCTGCTTACATTTTTATTGTCTACCATATGTGTAATTGCTGAACTAATTATTGACGATGTTGGACGCATAGATAGTGATATTAAACTATCGCTCTTTCTGTTGTTAATTGTATTTCTAATAATTGCATCTGCGTCTTTAAAATCTATTGAACTGTTTACAAATCTTTCGATAAGATTGATAAAAGCAATAAGTAAAAATTCTGAATACTGGATAGTTAATTCAGATTTAAACATGTTCTCAAAAGTTATTGCTATACTTCTTATACTCTTATAAGATAAGTTCTTGAAGATTGGACTCAGATTACTTATTATTTGTTCGCTATTATTGCTTGATTTTTTATCAAAAAATTTATTAATACTTGAAACTATCTTTTTATCATCGTTTGTAAAAATAGAATTTTCATCTTTGCCAATAAATAAATAAATAAAAGCAAGTGCTGGCTGTGCTGATATTTTTCTTTCTAAGTAAGATACTACACTTTCCTTTTTTTGCCTCTCAGAAGAGGAAGTCATAATGCAATTAACCATTACATCTCAAATTTTCACAGATTTTTTAGATACCAAATTTTCTTCTAAAATTAAATAAGTAGAAACCGGTGAATCTTTGTAATTAGATTCAAATGACTCAAATCAATTAGATAATTCTTTCTTATTACCTGCTTTATATAATTCGCTAAATAGTGAAGAAATGGTACTTATTTCAGAAGTTGACATATTGAATTTATCTCTATATTCGTCGACTATAATGTTTTTTAAATTTAGGCTATCTAGAATTTGCAATGTTTTTCTGTTAGCTAGTTTAGAAACTCCATCAACATAATAAATAACTATTTTAGTAACATATTCAGAAAAATCTTTTTCATCACTAAAGTATGTACTAATAGCTTTTATCATTTCAAAATTAATAATTGTGTATTCTTTAATGTCAACACTTTTTAAACTTTCTTTTATTACAGAGGCAAAAAGTGCTCATCTTAATTCTCTAGTAGATAAATCTCTTTTACTTTTAATATTTATAATTTCATCTACTGTGTATTTATATTTAGAAGTATTATTAATTACTTTTAATAGATCTACTGAGTTAAATGAGGGCCTTATTGATAGTGAATTAAATAATTTAGATGATTTTGTTATGATTCAAGACTTATTCTTTTGTATATACTGGATTTCTTTTTCACTCATCTGAGATAAACAAAGAACTATATTTCTCAATATTTTATTTTTATAGTCTCCGTCATTAGAAATTAAATTATCATAAAAGTCTTCGCTAAACTTATTATTTTTAAATAAATTAAATCAAAATTTACTTCCGTATTTTTCTCAAGAAGAATCAGTTCTAAGTATTGATTTTAATACGTCTGTATTGTCTGCAAAAAATGTTTCATTAATATTAATCAATGACTTGTTTATGACCTTTTCATTTAAATGCTCATGGTTTTCTAAAAATGATTCTTTTCAAACCATATAACCTTCATAGTCAATCATTAATTGTGGGAAATACTTAGAATAAAATCCTTTTCAATAAGATAAATTTGATTTCTTTATATATCTTAAGTAAATCTCAGTTATTGTATATGGAAATTTTTCTTCAATTGAATTATTTATTACCAGAATATTATCTAAATATGAGTGACTATTGTTATACTCATTCATATTAGAGAATACAGTTGATAAAATCATTAAATTTAGTGATGTATAAAAGATTGAATTATTAAGTTTTTTTATTCCTTCATTTGATGAGGTCATTCCTGCAAATTTATTAAGAGATATAAGTTTGCTATTCTCTATAGTTGAAAAATCCTCAAATGAATCTTTAGAATTAAATCTAGGTAAAAATTTTCTTCCTAAGAAAGTGTTGTCAAATATTTCATATCAGTATATTGCATTTGGATTAAGTCATTCATTTATAGCCTTAAAAAGAGAATCATTATCATAATTAAAACCAAAGGCTATTAAAGTCTTATTAAGTAGAAAACCTTTTTTATCCTTTAAGTTATTTTTAAATACTTTCAATATTTTCTTAAAATCACCTCTGCTTTCAAATATATTAAAAATTTTATTATTTTTATCCTTTAAATTTCCATAAAGAGATAAGTAATTATTATCGTTATATTGAGGATTAATCATTTTTAATATTAAGAGTATTGATTCTTGATAATTAACAGTTATCACAGGAGCATCAAGAAGTGCAAGTAGTATTAAAAATTCAATATTTTTATACAAGTTTCTGCAAGACATTACAGATCATTTTTCCAAACGTAGTTTTCTTTTGGTTTTTTTTCTTATTTTTATCCTTTTTATCACAAAAGGTTTTCCCGATGGTAAAAAAGCTAATGAATCCGTTTGAATACCCGTTTTACGGTAGTCTGCATATAAGAAATATTGATTGTCTATCCAATAGACTGGAACAGTTGGAAATGTCCCAGAATCACTAGGCATCGTTGGTCCTGTACCCGCATCGCTTACGATGATTTCTTTTTCATTCTTTTTATTATAAAGAATTATTT